>JAGFCB010000154.1 GCA_022394775.1 Candidatus Poribacteria bacterium | reverse complement strand
TTCTGTTTCAATGTGTGCCAACGTCTCTGCCAGCAAACGGGCATCCATACCGAATCGAATATCTCCGGTACAGGACTCCACCGGAAGTGTCTCGTGTGCTTCGCCTAATTCCGGTGCTTTCGCTGAAACTCGGATCTGCTCAGAATTGATTTCCAAACTGATACAATAATTCTTCGGATTCGATAACAGTGCCACGCGCCGGGTTGCTTGTAGCAATTGTTCTTTAGAGACGACTGCGTTGCCTTCTGCAGATTTGGGGAGGACTTCTTGGTATTTCGGGTAATCTCCCTCTACGAGGCGTGTGGTTAAGGTCGCGTTTTTATCAGCGAAGAGAATTTGGTTTTCAAGAATTGAGACCTGCACTTGCTCGGATTCAGCGAAAGTGCGTTCGATCGCTTTAACGGCTTTGAGCGGAACGATGAACCCTTCTACGTTCTCGGGGGCATTGAACGCTTCGCATTGTGCCAGTGCGAGTTGGACCATATCAGTAGCGACGATTTCGGTTCTGTCTTCCAGGAAGTTAAAATAGAGCCCATTTAAGAAGTAGCGGACATCATCTGTCGCAGCGGCGAATTCGGTTCTACGGAGGACAGTACGCAGCGTATCACCTTCGATCGTCAATGAATGTCCATCAATGGAAGGCAATTGTGGAAACTCTTCGGACGAGAGTCCAATAATCTTATAAACGCCATCGCCGCAGCTGATTTCAATGCGATCATTTGCCGTGGTAGCGAGGTGTATGGCTTTATCGTCCGGCAGTTCTTTGACGATGTCAGCCAACTTTTTCCCAGAAACTGTGACTGTGCCATCTTCTTGAATGCCACCTTCCACTCTCAGCTTGATCCCGACTTCGAGATCCGTGGCGATACACTCAATTTTTCCATCTGCAGCTTGGATAAGGATGTTTGAAAGAATTGGTAAAGTACTACGTCCACTCGCTATGCCCTGTAGGATTTGTAAAGAGTGTAAGAGATCATCTTTTTCAAAAGTTAGTTCCATGTAAAGTTCTCCTTGTTAAGTGTTTCTACAATTATACCAGAAAAGCGCCGTTAAAGTCAAACATTTTTTAACTGATGTTAAGTGGTTTTAATACAGATAACAATTTAGGCGCCTATCTGCGTTCCAGTAACTGTTTCTGAAATGCAGATAGGCACCGACATGTTGAACCCGGTCAATATGTGTATCATATTTCACGCGCTTACCTTAGAACAAAAGTCTCAAAAGGTCTGCTTCTTATATTTCCTCGCAACTTGCGGCCTAATTCTATTTCAAGAGATTTTCAATCCGCAAAGGCTGCGCCATCTTCTGATTTTCGGCTTCCAATTTCTCGCGACTCGCTAAGACGCAAATAGACGCTTTATCCCTATTTCCCTCAAGCGTCTGGAGCAGTGCCCGTTTTACCGCTTTGGGGGTTGCGCGTCGGAGTTGTGCGTATCTTTCTTCGATTATTTCCCGTGTTTGCCCCGTGAGGTAGTGCGTGAGGGCATCGTTTGAGGCTTGACTTGGTCGGACTGTTTTTTGGTAGTCCGACGCTGTTGCAATAATAGCTTTATCAATGTCTGCCTGCGTCCACTCTACCTGTTTCACATAGTCAACTGTCCCTGCGAAAACGTCAAGTGTACGAGCAACGTGCGGGTCAAACTGTGAACCTTGATAAATCAAGGATTCAAACGGGTTATAAGAAAAATAAGCACCATAGGCATTGCCTTTGAGTCGGATTTCAGGTAACATGTGATCAAACATTAGGATGTGTGAACCGATGGTCAAGAGTATTGAATCCGGATGTGAGTAGTGCGGTGCTGGCATCATCTGTGTGCAGTGCGCCACTTGAATAGGAGCTGCCAACCCTTCGCGTGGTGGTGTATCAAACGGCTCAAAACCTATTTGTGTTGGGATTATCGGTTCATCACGCATATTGCCGCTCCATTCTGTAAGTTGTCCTTGAAGCCTCTCAAAAGCTGCATCAGAACCGGTAAAACTGGCGGTCACGCGGTTCTGAACCAATAGGAAATCTCGGATCTGTTCAATGTGTCCGCTAAGCTCTTCATAGGATTCATCAAAACAGTTTAGCAACATTTCGCTCGCGCTGAATTGTGGCATCCCGAAGACAATTTCTTTGAGGTACCCACGTGGTGAAAGTCCACGAGACGCATGATGGTTTGCGATGCTTGGACCGCTATAACCGTGTATCATGTTCTGATACCCTACGACTGCTTGACTGAGTACGTCATAGAGACGTTCTTTATCCCGGGGGTTCACAGCAAAAACCAAATCGTGCAAAACATCTAAAGCATTCTCTATTTTACTGTCAAGTGCTTTGAGATGAAATTGCATGTTCCACACAGGACGGCTTGGATCAAGCGCATGCTCGCTAAAGTTCAACGAGCACCCAATTCCGCCTGTGGCAGCTGCGCGGCGCTGTGCCATCTGTTCATAATTCATTTTTCCAGCACCAAGTTTACCAATGGCATCGGTGTATCTGGGTAGATACTGCCAAAGATGTTGTGGTAACCCTTGCAAGTCAAAACTCAAAACAAGGTAGTTCACACCGTTTGAAAAGACATCGTTGCGAAGTAGCGTCTGTCCGCGGACCGTCTCAACGGTTGTCGGGATATGTAAGGGTCTCTTAGGCAGGTCTGAGACGTGCAGTTGCGGCAACTTCGCCAAATCTTCCGGCGAGTTCGGTTGTCCGCTCAGCCCTTCCAGTTCAGCGGCATCGGCAGCAATTTGGTGCATCTGTTCATCAGTGAGTTGTGCCCGGATTATTTTTAGCCGTTCGTCCACATTAGTATCAAACCTTGCCTGCATATCCGGGTCGGGAGAAAGGATGGTCATCAACCGATGCGGATTGTCAAGAAGCCGCTCTCGGATCAATTCATTGAAAAGGCATGGATTTTGCTTCCACCGCTGACGGACAGCAGATAGATGTTCACCCATGTTTAAAAAAAGCGTCGGTTCTTTTTCATATATCCACGTATTTACGACACGCTTCATCATTTGGAAAGGGAAGTTCGGTGTAACTTCCTGATAGTCGTAAGCGATTTGTTGGAATGCCGCTTCTACCCTCTCTTTGTTAATTTCTGCGTCTGCAATTTGCGTGAGGGTATGGATGACCAATTCCGTGAACGCGTCAACGCGATCTGTTTCGCTGCCAACCAGACCTACACAGAAAGTTCTATTCGGTCCTGTTAGGTCGCCTAAGAAATCAATGAGTGTATCAGTTCCGAGTTTTGAATCGATGAGTGCCTTGCGGAGCGGCGCGCCTTCATTGCCAAACAGAATCAGGTTTAAGATACTGCAAAGGATGACATCTTCGGGGTCGGTTGTATCTCCGATGATCCAGCTGAGCATTAAGTATGTCTTTTCCGTCAGCGGTTCATCTGCACCAATTGGATAGGTGGTCTCCACGATTCGCGGAGATTCCCACTTCGATTGGCGTGAGATTTCCGGTCGGAGGGGGTGTAGAAATCCTTTTGTCTCAGACTTTGGAAGTGCCGCCAGTTTATCAGCAAGAAATATGAGAAAATCGCTTGTTGGTATATTGCCGTAAAAGAAAAAGTAACTGTTCCGTGGGTGATAGTAGGTTTGGTGATAGGTTTTTAATTCTTCGTAGGTTAAGTCAGGCATAACAAGTGAATTTCCAGCACCATTGCGGGCATAACAGGTGTCAGGCAGAAGTCCGCCGTTCACAGCAAAATACAAGCACGCTTCTGGGGCAGACAGACCGTTTTTCACTTCATTGTAGACAATTCCATTTATCTTTAGATCGCCTGTGGGATGATCTGGATCCACAGGTTCAAGATGGTGTCCTTCACGTTTGAAGGTTTCCTCTGTCAGTAGCGGATGAAAAACCGAATCAAAGTGGACTTCTGCAACATTAAAAAGGTCTTTCTTGACATTGTTTGAGGTATAGTAAAAGGCGTGATCTACGTAGTTCATGGCATTTGTGCTGTCAAAGGAGGCAAGACTCATCTTCATTATTTCAAAGAACACCTCTTTTACCGGATAATTACGAGATCCTGCCATCACGGAATGCTCAAGGATATGTTGTAATCCTGTATCATCTAATGTTGGTGTTATTGGACTGATTGAGAACCAGTTTCTGGTGTCGTCTGTATAGAGATGAAGTAGGCGTGCACCGCTATGTGGATGCAGGAGTTCTATTGCGACTGCGCGCAGCTCGTCAATTGGGGTGACGGCTTTCACCTCAAAGCCGTGAAGGTGTTGTCCTTGATGCAGGTTAACAGGTGGGTATGGGGTATCTTTTCTGTCGTGTTGGGGCAAATTGTGCCCACGATTCCGTTTTAAATCCATCATAACCTCCGAGGATTTTTCGCGTCTCAGGAATGCGAAGGTAACTTCGGTCTGAAAGGAGAATCGTTTCTATCAAACCGAAGCCGACCGGAAACAGGGAATCTCGTTGATTGAGATAACTCTATTTCTGGGACGTCTCTACGCGTATCGTTACTACAGATGCGTGAGAAAAAATTACGTACTTCTCTATTTTTCTGTTGTTAATGATACTATTCGGAGGCAAAAGGAGTGCATGATTTTACGAAACGGCACAAAAAACGGAAATAGAGGTGTTATTCCTGCCAAATGCCGATTTCGCGATAGAAGCGGACGGCACCCGGATGAAAAGGCGTGCCTGTATCTTTGATAACATTTTTGGGGTTAATCGCTTTGCCAGCACCGTGGCGTTTGACGACTTCCGCACGATGTGTGTACAAGGCCTTCGTAAATTCGTAAACGGTATCTTCGTCGATCTGCTCAGCGGTGATTAGGTGCATTGAACCCACATTCATACTTGCGAACGGCTCCGTCTGCCCTTTATAGGTATCCGCAGGAACGGTTATGGCGTTAAAGAACGGATATTTTTCAAAGAGAAATTGTTTCGCCGCTTCGTCAAACGGGATGAAAAAGATATTTTGAGACGTGCTGGCTTGCGTGACGGCTGGCGTTGGAACCGCACCTCCCATGAAGGCCGCTGCAGCAGAACCGTCTGCCAGTAGATCCACCGCGCCGATATAATGGCTATTGAGTGGAGAGAAGTCTTCGTACGTGACACCGTGGGCGAGTAATATCGGTTCGAGGAAATACTTAAATCCTGCCCCCGCTGGACCAACAACAATCCGTTTTCCCGCAAAATCTTGAATTTTACGGATGTTTGAGGACTGCGGTGTAATAAACAAGCCGACATTCGGGGCAAGGGTCATAACGGCACGAATGGCGTGTTCCTTTTTCCAATCGCCTTCACCGCGCACAGCGAAGTAGGAAATCGCGGCATTGGCAAGTGCGAACTCAAGCTCGTTATTCACAAGGCGACGGATGTTTTCTTGCGTTCCCTTTGTGCTTTCAGCGGTTACCTCCCAGTTTGTTTCTGGGGCATTATCAACGACTTCTGCGATCGCAGAACCGACGACGAAAAACGCACCGCCTGCTGGGGCTGTTCCGATGCTGATAAACCGACGTTTTGAGCCGTTATCGCTCTCTGACTTGGCAGGGAGAAAGACGAAACAGATAATACATAAAAAGGACATGACATATTTCATGGGTGTTCTCCTGTAACTATGGATACGGTGGATTACATACTCCGAATCCACTCTTAAAAAACATATTGTGTTTACAACGAGGCAATTTATTGTGCCGAAGACTCCAGCGGCACCTCAGATGGGAACGGGCACATTTTTGCCATTGCTGGGAAGATGTGCGTTACGTCTTTCCTGAACACATCTCCACTTAGGATGTCAACAATGCCCCCCTGATGCTCCGGGTATTCTGATAGGAATCGTGCGAAGCTGAATTCTTTCGTGTAGAAAGCGTAAACAAGTTTCCGAAATGCTTCCATTCCATTTACAAACGCTGGTCCGAAACTCCCAAGTTGTGCTTCGGAAAAGTCGTCTTTTTGGAAGGCTTCGATGATGACATCCGCTGCCATCTCCCCCGATTTGAGTGCCAAAAACAGTCCCGTCGAGTAGACCGGATCCAAGAACCCGAATGCATCGCCTACCAATACCCAGTTATCGCCTGCGATACGACTGGCACGATAAGAGAAATCTTTCGTGGTTTGGATCGGGAGCAGCTGCTTCGCACCTTCGAGTCGTTGCTTCAGCGGCACGCACTTTTCCAATTCTTCGGTGAAGATTTTCTGAGTGTCGAGTTTGCCGTTAGTATCTCTGCGATTTTGAAGGAGATAGTCCAACTCGCCGACAACCCCGATACTCGTCCGGTTATACGGCAACGGGATCGACCAGAACCAAGAGTCTTTCTCTTCGGTGTGTAAGATGAGCGTGGCACCTTCGTCGATGCCTTCCTCTCTATGTCCGCCTTCGTAGTGTGTAAAGAGCGATGCCATTTTGAGGTTCGGTTCTATCGTGTTCAGGTTCAGCTGCCTTCCGATGAGCGACCGCTGCCCAGTAGAATCGACGACGACAGTTGCATGAAGGGTTTCGCGGGTGCCATCTGTGTTCTGTGTAACGACACCGGTTGCCGTGTCGCCTTCAAAAAGGACTTCTCGGACACCGACCCCGCGGCGGACTTCAACGTCTTTCTCTTTCGCATTGTCCAGAAGCATTTCGTCAAACTCACTCCGCAGTACCTGCCATGTGACAGCACTCTCATGCGGGTTGGTTTGGAAGAAGTAGAACGGCGTGGAGCCTTTACCTGTGCGTGAATAGAACTGTACACTGTATTTCTGTGGAAAGTGGCTTTCTCGTAGTTTTTCCAGCATACCGAGTCGTTTGAAAGTCCAGTATGTGGCAGGGATCAGCGATTCGCCGATTTTGAATTTCGGCGCGGCTTCCCGTTCAAGCAGCAGCACGCGATGTCCGTGTTCAGCAACAAGCGTTGCAACGGTACTCCCAGCCGGTCCGCCCCCGATAACGATGGTGTCGTAGTTATGGTGTTTGTTCATTTACCTATGAGCTTCCATATATGATCGAAGCACTTGATTTATCTGCGCGTGGTGATCCTGTTCCTGTCCCTTGAACCATTCCAAGATTTCATGTTCAATTTGAAGATAATTTTCTGAAACAATCTGTCGAGCGTTTTCCCAAAAATCGTCATCAAGTTCGGGGATCTCTGATGTATCAATCGCGTCCTCAGGAAGGCTCTCAATTTCAGAAAGCCGTGTTTTTGAAAGCTTCATAATATCTTTTTATTTTAACACAACTCAAAGGATTGTGTAAATCCTAATTGATCGACAAACAGAGCCATTCAATTCTCTGGAAAACAGCTAAATTACCTTATGATTTTGGCGTATCTAAACACGAAAATCCGCGTCCTCCGCGTCCTCCGCGATAATCCGCGATTCAGACAATTTGGAAATTGAATGACCCTGATCGACAAAGGGTAGGGCATAATCGCAATTCATTATATCTCCACGCGCAATGAATTGCGCTACTACGAACCGGAACGCGTTGCTCACAAAGTCCGCTCATCGGTAAACCGTTTCGACTTAAGCTCATACCTCGGCAGCGTTTCAAGTGGGACTGCTTTCACAATAACACGCAAACCTAACGCGTCTCGAATCGCAGCAGCGACAGCAGTGGCAGTATCATTAGGATTCGGGTTTGTGGATTCAATCTGGATTTCGAGTTCGTCAAATGTCTCTGTTCCGTAAACCCGACCGGCGAACTCTTGGACTTCCGGGAACTTGAGGATGATATTTTCAAGGGTTGCAGGGTATACGTTCAGTCCACGGATAATGAGTGCATTATCCAATCGTCCGATAACGCCGCCGTCAAGGACGCGACTCTCTCGACCACATTCACACACTCCCGATTTGAGTCTAACGTAATCCCCTGTCCGATAGCGGATAACCGGCATCCCGACGCGTCCTAAATTGGTGATGACTAACTCGCCTTCGTCTGCGGGATTGCCCGTCTCTGGATCAAGCACTTCACAGATAAACTCGTCTTCGTTGAGATGGAGACCCGCCTGCGGTTCGCACATCACACCCCACGCCCCGACTTCCGTTGCACCGGCGTGGTCGTAAGCGCGCGCCCCCCAACGCGCCTCAATCCGTTCTTTCGTTGCAGGTAGACTCGCACCGGGTTCACCCGCATGGATAGTTACCCGAACTGAAGATGTTTCATTAAGATTGATACCCTCTTGTTCGGCCACTTCAGCGAGCCGCAATGCGTACGTTGGCGTAGCGATAAGTACTGTCACATCGTTGCTGAGGATGGCACGTATCCGCTGATCTGAGGTCATACCACCGTTTGGGATTGTGAGTGCGCCAAGTATCTGCGCGCCGTGATAGGCACTCCAGAAACCGATAAACGGGCCGAACGAAAAGGCGATCATCAACCGATCCGCTGAGGTCACGCCTGCACCGCGATAGATTTCGCCCCAACATCTTCCCCACCAATCCCACGATTCCGCTGTATCTAACCAGCGCAACGGTTCGCCTGTTGTGCCAGAGGTGCGGTGGAGGCAGGTATATTGCGCCAGTGGAAAGGTAAGATTTGTGCCGTAAGGTGGATGTGAGACCTGATCTGTGCTGAGTGCTTTCTTTGTCGTAAAAGGCAGCTGCCGATAATCATCCAGCGTCTGCACGTCGTTTGGATCTGTAATCCCTGCTTCAGTAAGTTTTTGTCGATAGAAGACGTTTGTTTCTAATACCGAGGCAAGCATCTCGCGGAGACGATGTAATTGGGTTTGTATATCCATATATTAGGTATATCGCGTGTTCTGATATTCAGGGGCATAGAACGCAGGCAGCAAACTATCGACCCGGAGTAATCCGCGCTGCGTCAGTTGAATTTCATCTGATGCGGCGTTGACGCGCAACATGCCGTCGTTCTGCAGTTTTTCATAGGCTTCTGCGAAAATATCAAGAATGTTTGCGTTAAACTTCGCTTCAAAATAGGAAGGACTGATTTTGCCGAGTTTGAGCTGCAGTATCATCTCACGCGTCAACCGTTCCGATGCTGTGGGCTTCAGGGCGCGATAGATCGGGACCCTGTCTTCGGCAAGGTCACCGAGATAGTCTCCCCATGAGGGTGCGTTCTGAAAGTGGATCCCACTGAGATGCGAGAAAGATGCAACACCTGTGCCTATCATATCGCTACCCTGCCAGACCGCATCGCGATAGATGAACTGACAGTGTTTGTCTTTCTTGAGAACAGTATACGCACTGGATTGTTCATAACCCGCTTCCGCAAACTGTTCAAAGGCGTATTGGTGCCATTCGCGTTTTAATTTCCAGTCTGCCACCGGTAGTGCATCGCCGCCGAGGATGTCCTTGGAATAGACGGTGTTAAACGGCAGTTCGAGTTGATAGATGGTGACACTATCCGGGTCAAGTTCAATCGTCTTTCTGACGGTATCACGCCAACTTTCCCATGTCTCGCCTATCATACCTGAGATGAGGTCGATGTTAACCTGATCGAACGCTAATGACTTTATCCACGGTGCGATGCGATAGACCTCTTTGGAAAGGTGTGCTCTTCCGTTTTCAGCGAGAATTTCGTCGTTTAGGTTTTCAACGCCGAGACTCAACCGGGTTACGCCGATCGCTTTGATGGCATCAAGTTTCTTTTCTGTCAGGGTGCCGGGTTCGCACTCGAACGCCACCTCTTCAGCTGCATCCCACGGCATCACCCGTTTCACCCTTTCCACAAGAGCCGTCAAATGTTTGACACTGATATAGGAAGGCGTGCCGCCACCGAAGTAAACGAATCTCAAAGGTCTGCCTGCGATTGCGGGTTGTTCGCTGTAAAGTTCAACCTCTTTCCCCAGTGCATTCAGATATGTATCAATTTCTGAACTGTTTTTGTCCGTGTAGACTCGAAAATAGCAGAATTTACACCGCTTGCGACAGAACGGAATATGGAGGTAAAGCCCTAAGGTCGCATCTGGACGCGGCGGTTCGTCGAGCGCACGATGCACCTCTGGCACATCGGATTCACCCCATACAGAATACGGAGGATAGTTTGAGACGAAAACGCTTCCTACAGTTGTATCTTTTGAATCTATGCCTGCTGTTGCGGGTTCCGGTTTGGTTTCAGGCATTATCTCTGCTCCTTTATCCGACTTATGT
The DNA here is from genome assembly GCA_022394775.1 of Candidatus Poribacteria bacterium. GTDB lineage: Bacteria > Poribacteria > WGA-4E > WGA-4E > WGA-3G > WGA-3G. The sequence continues at coordinate 60,054 of JAGFCB010000154.1, read as the reverse complement.
GTGTCTTGACATGTGCCTAATCCTAAGGCACCGAATGTGATGTATGATGTTGCTATAAGTCCATATTATACTATAACATACCGCCAGACGTTGTGTCAATGCTATGTTGACAGCGGCAGTGGTGTATGTAGTATAATTACACTGAAAACTAACCTATCCAAAGCAATAGAGAATCCCGTCCTCGGTGCCGATGTAGATTTTACCGTCTGAGACACTCGGTGATGCAATGATAGATGAACCCGTCTCGAATTGCCATACCGATTCCCCCGTCTTAAGGTCTAACGCCATGAACAATCCGCGAGTTGTTCCGAGAAAGACGCGGGTGCCGACGACAACAGCAGAAGACTCAATGCGCGCTTTAGCCGTGTAAGTCCAAATCGGTTCACCGGTTTCCCGTGAGAGCGCGTGTACCATCTTATCGCGGCCACCGATGATAACGGTCTCCTCAGTCAGGGCAGCTGAGGCAAAGAACGGGAATCGCCGTTTCGGATGCCGATATCGCCACGCAATCTCTCCGGTATCTAAAGCAATACCGAGTATTTCAGTACCGTATGTGCCACAATAGACCCGATCTTCCGAGATCGCAGGGCTTGCCCCAACATACGCACCGAGGTCTACCTGTTGCGTTTGTGTGCCGTCATCGATATTAATGATGCGTAGATAACTGTCGCACCCCGTCAGAATCACGAAGTTCGCAGCCTTGTCAGAACCGCTCACAGACCGTGTCCAGACACCCGGGGTGCCGTGGACATACCCTTCTGTCTCAAATTTCCAGACCAGTTCTCCATTTTCTCGCTTGAGGCAGTAGAGGAATCCGTCGTAGGAACCGAATAGCACACGGTCGCCAGCAAAATTTGCTGAAGATATGATTTCGCCTTCCGTGCTAAACTGCCATTTCATTTCATGGGTGTTGATGTCTACTGCATGAAACACGCCATCACCGTCACCAAAGTAGACGACCCCATCGTGAATAGCGGGGGACGCTTTGATCGAGCTGTTCGTCTGATACGTCCACTGCTTCTCACCTGTTTGTGCGTCGATAGCGTAAAGGATCCCGTCCAACGCACCGACATACACCGTTCCATCAGCGATTGCAGCGGTAGATTCAATCATGTCCGCTGCCTCAAAAGTCCAGAGCAATTGGGGATTGTCCGGGAGTTGGGAGTCTGCTACACCCGTAAGTTGAGGGTTCCCACGAAAACTTGTCCAGTTACCGAGCGTTGCATTTGCAATGCTAAGCAGAAGCGCAAGGATGAGGAAAGTAGCAGAGACACACCGTTGTGTCGTAGCCTTTGACTTTTTAAGGAGCGAGCGATTTCGATCGCTTGTTTGACTGTCAATAAACCTGTTCATAAAGCCTTATAAAGTCTCCAATCTCCAAAGGACGCGGGTTGAACTGCGCTGTCCACTGCGCAGCCGCTTCCTTTGCCAGCGTCGGTATGTCTGCTGTCCCGATCGTATATTGGACAGGGTAATCCCGAAGTCTGTTCGGTAAATTACCGATCTGCTTGAGTGCGGCGATTCTGTCCGCTATATCTCCGTCCGGGTACAATTCGTGATAGGCTTCTCCGGCGACTGTGCTATTGAATCGGATGACATGCGGTAGCATCAACGCAACAGCCACTCCGTGGATGACATCGTATCTTGCTGTCAACGGGTTGGCGCAGGCGTGCGCGGCACCGAGCATCGAGTTTTCAATCGCAAGTCCGGCGAGGTAGGCGCCGAACAGCATTTTGCTGCGTGCTGTGGAACTGTTAGGTCCAAGCGATGCCTCAAAGTGAGTATCTAACAACTCCCACGCATGCCTTGCGAACATCTGTGACATCGGGTTGTGTCGCGTCGAGACATAACTTTCAACAGCGTGTGCGACAGCATCTATCGCGGTAATTGCTGCAATCGGTCTCGGCAAAGTTTTGGTGAGCGTCCCATCCAAAATCACAGTCCCAAATTTTGCTTTTTTATCCCCACACGCCATTTTGATGTGTGTGTCTGCTTGCGATATAAGTGCGAAGGATTGTGCCTCACTGCCGGTCCCGATGGTTGTCGGGACACCAATAGAGGGCAGCATCGATTCTGTTGCCTTATTCGTACCCCAGTAGTCCTCCATTTTACCGCCATTTGTGAGTAGGAAGTTCGCGCCTTTCGCACAATCCATCGAGCTACCGCCACCGAGTCCGATGATGCAGTCTATCGGCGCGTTGGTTTTCGCAACTTCAACGGCAGCTTCGACGTTTTCTGTTGTCGGATTGGACGTAACATCCGCATAAACGTAGGCGGCGATCCGTTCGCTCTGCAGTGCTGAGACGGCTCTCCCAAGAATCCCAGCTTTTTCGATGCCTGGATCTGTTGCTATGAGGACTCGACTCCCACCGATCGAGCGCGTCAACTCACCGAGCCTTTCAATCGTGTTATCACCGAAGATAACCTGTTGTTTCAGTTCACAATCAAAGGTTTCCATATATGAATCCGATATAATATGGCGCGTTTATCAAGCGTGCCGGTAAAAGATCGTAGCGTATAATAAATGTATAAAAAAGGATACCAGAATCGGGAGCGGAAAGTCAAGGGATTAGATAGATAGGGCGCAAAGGTCATTGCTCTGCCAGCTGACGGTGCGGTCATCGATCTTCACTGCGCCGCGTTTCAGGTACCCGTCAATGGATTTACCCTCAAGGACCCGGACTTCAAATTCATAGGGTGGATCAATTTTAAAGGGTGGGATCTTAACGAAATTTTGACAAGCCGCCGCAGCGGTCTCTCGAATCAGTTCTCGCGACCGTTGTGGTGAAAGATGCAACGCGAGTTCCTGTCCGAGTCCCTGTTTGGTTTCGACACCATAAATATCAGGTATCAGTTGCTTGGCTTCAGCAACTGCTTTATCGTCGCCGGAGATGAAAACCGTTGGGACATCGAAAGTACCTGCCAACGCTGCACGGCATCCGAACTCTCCGATCATCTCCCCGTTGAGTTTATAGTATTCGATTGACAGAGATGAATATGTATGACTCAACGGCGCGTTTGGTGTGCCTGCCATGGCGTGTTGTCCTACGAAAAAGAGAGCGTCGTAGGTCTCATCAAGATAGTAGGGCGGACGAATCGGTCCTCGCGCAATTAACTTCGCTTTAGGGTGAAATTCAAGCACATCAATCCCGCCGGTCCCGTGTCCATCCCAGACCACAATTTCTGCGTCAGCATCCGCATCAAGGATACCGTCAACAGCAGCATTTACCTCTTGGGTCAATAATCCCATGGCTGCTTGTTTCTGGGGACCTTCTTCACGGGTTTGGCTGAAGCGAGAGACCATCGCAACGCCTTCTAAATCGGTTAGAATGTAAATCTTCATGAGTTCGTGTGGGGTGTGGAACAAATTCTCACCGCGAGGCAAACTTGTGCTACAAGAACCCACCTGTTACGGCACACGGCGTGTGCCTACTACCTTTAAAGTATCGTGTGATACTATGACACAGTCCATGTTTCGCCGTCATTGAGAAGTGCTTCGAGGTCGCCTTCACCTGTGCGTTCTTTCGCAGTTTGGATTTGGTTCGTCATCAAGTCTTCGTAGCACGGATGCCGGACACTGCGGAAGATACCCATCGGATGCGGCAGGTCAGACGTATCACTCATCCCCGCGAGGAAGTTCGCCAGGGTAGTATCCTCAGTGTACTGATCATGGACGATGAGATCATCGGTGGAGTACTCACCATTTGTGATGTCAACAACTTCAGGTTGGAAACCGTTGAGTCGGATACCTTTATCGTGTTCTGCCCCAAAAACAAGCGGTTCGCCGTGCTCAAGAAGCACCGTATTATCGGTCTTAAACTCTTTTTCTCTGTAGAGTTCAAAAGTTGCATCGTTAAAGATGTGACAATTTTGGTAGATCTCAATGAAAGAGGTGCCTTTATGCTCGAAGGCAGCTTTAAGTAACGGACGTAAGTGCCCTGAATCTATGTCAACGGAACGTGCGACGAACGTGGCACCGGAAGCCAATGCGAGGCTAATCGGGTTAAACGGTGTGTCCAAGGAGCCCAGAGGGGTAGAATATGTCTGTTTACCGCGCTCTGATGTCGGCGAGTATTGTCCTTTGGTGAGTCCATAGATACGGTTGTTGAACAGCAGCACATTGATGTCAAAATTGCGGCGCATCAAGTGAATGAAATGGTTACCACCGATTGAGAGCGCGTCGCCATCTCCCGTAATCACCCAGACAGAGAGATCAGGATTCGCCGTTTTAACACCAGAAGCGATCGTCGGTGCCCTGCCGTGGATGGTATGGAAACCGTAAGTGTTCATATAATACGGGAACCGACTCGAACACCCGATACCAGAGATAAAGACTACATTTTCTTTTGGGATGCCGAGGTCTGGCATAATGTGTTGTGTCTGGGCAAGGATGGAGTAGTCACCGCAACCTGGACACCAGCGGACATCTTGGTCGGACTCAAAATCCTTTTTTGTCAGGGTGGGTGCCCCGCCTGGAATGCGTGAAGTTCTTTTCCTTTTCATGATGTGTTACCACCTTTGGTGTTGAGGCTAAAGGTGTCCTATTTCTTTAAGTATCTCGTCAATTTTGGAATGCAGCTCAAAAACGTGGAAAGGTTGTCCCTGCACCTTGTTAAGTCCGATCGCGTCAATGAGATAGGTGCTGCGAATGAGTTGACGGAGTTGCCCGCTGTTAAGTTCAGGAATTAAAATCTTTTTGAATCTGCTAAGAATGTCTCTTAAATCGTTTGGGAACGGATTGAGATGTCGAAGATGGACGTGCCCTACCGGGAGTCCTCCGGCGACATAGCTCTCTGCTGCGGTTCGAATCGCGCCGAAAGTACCACCCCATCCAAGTAAGAGGATTTCGCCTTCCTGGGCGCCAAACACTTCTGTTGGCGGATAGTCATCAGCGACGCGTGCGACCTTTTCAGCGCGGATTTCCACCATTTTCTCGTGGTTTTCGGCATCATAACTAACGTGTCCTGTTACATCGGATTTCTCTAAGCCGCCGATGCGGTGCTCTAAACCGGCGGTACCAGGTTTTGCCCACGGACGCGCCAATGTCTCTGGATCGCGTAGATACGGTTCAAATCCGTTACCGGTATCCGCGCTCACAGCAAAATCGGGTCGAATCTCTGGCAATTCAGAGAGTTGCGGGATTTTCCACGGTTCAGCCCCCATTCCAATGTAGAGGTCAGAGAGGAAGATGACCGGCGTTCTATATTTGACCGCGATGCGACACGCTTCGTAGACAGCGTCAAAACAGTCATACGGACGTGATGAAGCGATGATCGGAACAGGAGACTCACCGTTCCTACCGTAAAACATCTGCAACAGATCTGATTGTTCCGTTTTTGTTGGCATTCCCGTTGACGGACCCGCGCGCTGAATATTGCATATTACGATCGGTAATTCGGCAATCATAGCAAGGTTAATCGCCTCTGATTTGAGCGCGAGACCGGGACCACTACTACCGGTGACACCGAGGGCACCACTAAATGCTGCACCTATTGCGACACCGACAGCCGCAATCTCATCTTCCATCTGCATTGTGACGACACCGAAATTCCGGTATTTAGCGAGTCCGTGGAGAATATCGCTCGCAGGAGTTATCGGGTAGCTGCCATACACGAGCGGCAGACCGGATTGATGTGAAGCGGCAACGAGTCCAAGGACTGTCGCCATATTGCCTTCGATATTTCGGTAGGTGCCGGGTTCAAACGTAGCCGGTTTGACATCGTAGGAGACAGCGAACTGTTCAGTGGCTTCGCAGTAAGTGTTTCCAGCGCGAAGCGCGAGGATATTGCCTTCGATGAATTGCGGTTTCTGGGCAAACTTTGTTTTCACCCATTTCATGGCGTATTCCATCGGGCGATTATAAAGCCAGAGAATCATACCGAGCGCGAAAAAGTTCTTACACAGATCCATTTCGCGTGTTGTCAGCTGTGTTGCTTCGAGTGCTTTGCGAGTGAGTTGTGTTAATTCAACGCGGAAAACCTGATATTTTGTAAATTTATCATCTTCGAGCGGATCTTCTTCATATCCAGCGAGACGTAGATTGCGGCGCGCAAAGTTATTAGAATTTACGATGAGGATGCCGTTAGGTTTGAGTTTATGGAGGTGGACCTTTAAAGCGGCGGGATTCATCGCTACGAGTACATCGCAGAGATCTCCGGGCGTGTGGATTTGTTCGCTTGAGAAATGGAGTTGGAACCCGGACACACCTGCTAACGATCCGGCGGGTGCGCGAATCTCGGCGGGGTAGTCGGGTAGGGTTGCGACATCGTTACCAATGAGGGCGGTGGTCTCTGTCATTTGTGTGCCAATGGTCTGTGAACCATCGCCGGAGTCGCCAGCAAATAGGATTGTCGCTTCCTCGAGTTGCTCTACTGGCTTGCGCATCACAATTGCTTCCTTTTTTGTGTGATAGGTGCACGCTTGGGAAGCGCGCCTGCAAGATGTTAGGACATAGGGTTCGCGCTCAGAAACCGCACCTGAGAAATATGTAAATTTTAAACGTCTACGCGCCCTCTCGGGCTTTAAGGGCATCCCGAACCGGTCTCGGTGGTAGTGTTAAGACTTCCTGCGGAAATTCCTCTACGAGATAAGAGATCACGTCACGAATGGATACCATGCCGATCGGACGATTCCCACTGTCAACGATTGGAAGATGTCGGTAACCACCTTGTGCCATGTAGAGAATAGCGATGTTCAGTGAATCTTCCTGTTGTGCCGTCTGTGGAGCGGCTATCATGAATTCTTCAACGCCGATGACATCCAGATCTCCAACCTGCTTGTTGAGAATTTTGTTTAATACGTCTCGTTCACTGAAAATTCCACAGAGCGTGCCGTTTTCAACCACGGGTGCTGCGCCTATTTTGTGTGCTAAGAGCAGGTCAATTGCCTCGTTTGTGCTACAGCTGATGTCAATGGTGACAATCGGACGCATCAGTTCTTTTAGTGAAATCTGGATTTCTTGGGCACTCCATGCTTTTAATGCAGCGTCTTCGTCCATCTTCTCTAATTCTTCATCAATTGCCAAGTCGTACAGCATGGTTACGCCTCCTAATCCTGATGTTCTATAAATATAGCGATATGTTCCAGAATATCACGGGTCGAAATGATTCCGATCGGATATGCCTCGTTTTGGTCGTCCCAGACGCAGAGCGGAACATGCCGAAAGTGTCCGAGATGCATCAAATTTAACGCAAAAGCAATCGGGTCACTCGCACGAAGTGCCTCCGGATCCGGGGTCATAACCTGTTCAACCTTAAATTCGGTAGGCGCGGCACGCTGCCCACTGACGTGCTGCAGCAAGTCCCGTTCCGTGATGATACCGACCAACTGCTCATCCTCATCAACGACGAGAACGCACCCACGTCTTCCTTCTTGCATCATATCAATGACAATAGAGACAGGCGACCCGATAGGTACAGTGGCAGGTTGTTTGTAATCTAAGGTGCTGATCGGTAGAGACAGCGTTCTCGCATCCATCGCGTCTATTCCTTCAGTATAACGTCAGAAAACAGATTTCAGTTTCTTATTCTCTTGTTAAAAAGGATACCACATTTTTCAGCGATTTGCAAAAATATTTTCGGCGGAAAATTCGCACCAAATTTTGTAGTCTCCGTTCGATTTATTCAGCATCTATAGCGGCACTGTAACAGCACTTGAACTCGGTGAACCCCAACCCGGAACGACGATGCTCCATCTACCTGCTGGGCCACCGGCTACCATGACAAGTAAGTCTTTTTCCGAATACCGCTGTGTGGCGTCAGCGATATAACGCCGGATGTCGGTTTTACTGAAACCGTCTTCGGCGATTGTCTTCGCGTGTTCAACACCAATAACGAGAAGCGTTTCGCCGCTGCTGTTGCCCGGGGCAGCGATGTTCTCGGAGATTGTAGTAAGGATGCCTTCAGCGGTGTTGCTTCCGTGGTCATTGACAGTTTGCGGACCGGCAGCCGCAAAGACGGTAACAGTACTATCGTCTGATTGAAATCCGCGGTCAACATGTAAGGTATCCCAAGGGCTTGCCTCCTCTTTTTCAGCGATGCAGCAGGTGTATTTGCCAGCGTGTCCAAACGCTGCGCGATCGAGTTCTCCAGGCAATGCCCCGCCGATATTCGTACAGATAAGCCGCAACGCGCGACCGATGGTCGCATTTGCGCGCCAGCCTTGACCAAAGAGGTTGAATCCGTCGTTGATTTCTAACTGTTTGCGGATAGGTCCGTTTACAATGAGCATCGGTCCGACGTGCGAAGTCGTGACTTGGACCCCGTGGAGGTTGAACTGTTCGTCAGTCATTGCCTTGACAGCGGTGAGGATGAGCGGTAGATACGCCGGTTTACAACCTGCCATGACTGCGTTGATTGCGACCTTTTCGATTGTCGCTCTGCCCCATTTCGGTGGGACCGCAGCGATGAGGTCTTCTGGATTCAGGTCTGTTCCACTGAGCATGCGTGCAACACGTTCAGGTGTCGGTGGAACAACGGGCAATCCATCTGTCCAGCCGTTTTCATAGCACGCCTCAATCAGATCCTCGGTTTCTTCAATTTCCAGTTGTGTAGAATGCCATTCTTGTGCCATGCATGTTTCCTTCCTATGTGGTTAATTTTGAACGTGCGTCCTAAGATATGTTATCATATTATCATATTTGGATTTTTAAAAATACATAGGACTCACGCACCCTCTTGCTGGCGGGGTTTGAAACCCTGAAGAAATACCCCAGCAAAAACCCAGCAGTGCGTAATACATAGGTTATCATAGAGAAATGCGTAAGTCCTGAATACATTGGGAGAAAGTAAAAATGGCAGCCCTTACATTTCAAGACATCATTGCCGCGAGACAAATCGTGACGCGGTTTTTAAAACCTACACCTCTGATTCACTATCCCGAATTGTCTGAGCAACTCGGATTTCAAGCATATATCAAACACGAAAACCATAACCCAACAGGTAGTTTTAAAATTCGCGGTGGTCTGAATTTCATGCACCATCTCCCAGAGGCACAACGTGAAAAAGGCGTTATTACGGCGACGCGTGGGAATCATGGACAGTCTATCGCCTACGCGGCGGCACAGTTTGGTGTCAAGGCTACCGTTGTGGTGCCACACGGCAATAACCCGGAAAAGAATAGTGCGATGCAAGCGTTCGGTGCGGAACTCATTGAACACGGTGCTGATTTTGATGAGGCACTTGTGTTATGTGAAAGACTCCAAGCGGAACGTGGGCTTTACTATGTTCACCCGTGTATGGAACCCGGACTTTTTCACGGTGTCGGTACCTATTCGCTTGAGATCTTTGAAAGCCTTCCGAATGTGGACGCGATTATTGTGCCTATCGGTGGGGGTAGCGGTTCCTGCGGTGCGATTACCGTTGCGAAGGCGATTAACCCGAAGGTCAAAGTCATCGGTGTGCAAGCCGAAAATGCACCCGCGATCTATCGCTCGTGGAAAGAAGAAGTGCGTGTAGAGACCGATTCTTGCGATACGATGGCGGACGGTATTGCGACCCGGGCACCGTTCCTGTTACCTCTTTCTATTATTCAGGACGGCATTCACGACATTGTGTTACTTAGCGAGTCAGAACTTGAGGAGGGCATCCGTCTGGCATTGCGGTGGACACACAACTTGGCAGAAGGAGCAGGTGCGTCTCCAATAGCAGCCGCGCATAAACTCACAGATAAACTGGCAGGGAAAAATGTGGTGATGGTCATGAGTGGCGGGAATCTTGACACGGAAACGCTCAAGAAAATCCTTGCTCACCAATTATGAATCACGTAGACGGAGGCAGATCCTTCAACCAATTGGAGGGCTGCCCATTCTGCACCTTCCACGAATTCGTTACGGAGGGCGTTTGTGAGGGTGGGATGGATGTGTAGCGATGCCAGATCCCAACGCAGATTTTCGCTCTTTTCCACAACGACGTTATCGGCTTCAGCAACGAGCGAGACGCGTTGCAACCCACTGCTTTTTCGTGTGAGTCGTACGGTTGATAAGACATAGTGGATCGTCTGTTTTGGGTCACGCATTTCGGCTTTGTAATGTTCGTCCATGGATACGCGGTAATGTCCGAAGCGCATCAGTTTTAGGTTGCCAAGAAAATGATCTGTCTCATACCTTTCTGGACGTGGTAAACCTCCAAAAATAATAATATGTCGGCATCCGTATTGCTCCAGCGCGTAGTCTACAGCAAGCTGCCCGTCGGTATAGTCTTTATCTGTTTGCCCAACCCATTCCTGAACGATCTGTTTCGGTTGCAAGAGCGGTTTGGAACCCCGATGCGATACCGAATCCATATCGCCAATGAGGACATCCGGGACGAGCGTCGTATCCTCATCCTGATTTAGTTCGTCAAATATCCGAATCCCGCCATCGGCACAGATGAGCGGTGAACGATTTTTTACCGCGGTTACAATCTCTTGACGATAAAAATCGAGATGCCCCATGTCGTAGTAGCCGTTGAGAAAAATAAGTCCCGATTTCATTCTTTTAAGTTTCCTTGCAGTTCGGTAAGGTGGATTAGATGTTTGACGTTCCTTTTCGTTGACCCACCCGGCGCGATGCTTGGGCTGCGCTTTTTTTTAATTTTTTTGTCTTATAATATTGTACGATGGAAGCAATTGAGTAGGATGATAGGCGAGTTTGACGCGCTTTAGATTTTCCAACCCTGAGTCGTCCATCGCGTTAATCCATCTGTGGGTGCCCTTTAATTCCGTACAGAATTCGCGATAGATAAACTGGGCAAGTCCCTTTACTTTTAGGTTGGTTACCTCGAAAAGGATGCAGAAAGTTTCCGCATTCAATGGATAGCCAAAGGTATAACCCCTGATTTCTCCGTCAATATGGACAACCCTACCGAGGAGTCCGAGTGCTTCCGCACGTGAAATTCCGATCCTATGTGCTGATTGTGAATCGTCGAGCATCGCGTTATAGACCGGATCGTCGTATCTTTCCGAACGTCCCTTCCGCCATACATCATAAAGCGCGAGACACGCATCCTGATCCGTTTCGATGTACGGACGCAATTTTGCTGCAGGATGCTGTGTTACAAAAGTGTTATACGCGTGGCGTTGCTGCTTGTAGCGATCCCCTCTCAGTCCTGCGAGCACCTCAGTTTCATAGAGATATTCAGTCTCCTTCAAGGTCGCACGAAACCCATTCTTTTCAAAGGTAGAAATCATTTCTTGTGGTACATTTTCGATACGGGCGATGTGCGGATTCCGATTGGATGCTAACATAAATTGATATGCTTGGCAAATAACATTTAGATAGGTGCTGGTTTCAGTCTCGCACGGTATGGGCAATATCGGCATGAAATAGTCGTCACCCTGTTTGGCGAAGAGGCATAAGTAATCTGCCAGTGGTGCCCAATAGAACTGAAAATGTTCTTGCCAGATATAGACTGGTGTGAAGGCATAGTGAGACAGGCGCGCGTACGTCCGATGCGCGTGTGCGTCAAAAATCGGTTTATCGTTAAGTGTGAGTGGCTGGAGTTGCATCTGTCAACTCTGCTAAGGTGTGGACAATTTTTACGGTATCTTGATAATCGCCGATGAGGCTCCAATTCTCTGTAATCAGTGCGATAACCGCCTCGGATTCAACGTAATTAATAACATCATGGATATGCTGCTGGAACGCCGCCGTTTCGAGATGTTCCTCACCGAACGGGCAGAGGGTATCTACACCGAGCACAACCTCGCTTCTATCCTCGCTGTACATCAGCGCGAACGGATAGAGTTGGCAATCCAGCGGACGGATCGGATAGATGGTGCAGTGGCTCGTCTCTGGTTCAAAAAAGGGGCATATATAGAAATCGTTGTGCGGTTTGAGCTGGATCTGCGCGCTGTTCCCGTCTGTTTGTGGGCGAAAGAGTGAGGGATCAGTACCTTGTGCAATGGCTTTTTGTCTCTCTGTCTCAGTGAAAATGGGTGCAAGCGGGCTGTCTACCTCTAAAAACCGACAGCAAACATTGCATGAGAAACAGACCTCAGAGGGGATGATTTGATAGAGTGTGGAGGGCACAGGGTTGCGGGTTTCCATCGTATGTCCAATAAACCTGTTGAACTGCAGCATAGGCAAGAGCCCGCGCCTCAATTATGACTCCAAAACTTTGCCTATCGCATCAATCACGATATGGATATCTTCCTCTGTTAACCCGGGGTGGAGTGGGAGACTCACAACGCGCTCAAATGCCGCCTCAGCACACGGGAAATCGCCTATTTGGTAACCGTATTGATCCTGATAGAACTCGAAGAGATGTAGCGGGATATAGTGGACACTGCATTCAATGTTCGCCTCGCTGAGAGACTCCACAAATGCGTCTCGGTTGCCGCTCTGGAGTTGGATGATGTAGAGGTGCCACGCATGCTCGCGGGGATTATCCGGTGCCACGGGCGTGCTAATCTGCCGGAATTTCGCCAGTTCCGTTTGGTAGATCTGCGCAAAATTTCGGCGACGTTCATGCTGCTTGTTAAGTTTCATAAGTTGGCACAACCCCATCGCCGCTTGAATATCGGTCATGTTGTATTTATAGCCTTCAGTAGCGATGTCGTAACGCCATATATTGCGCTGCGATTGACGTGCCCACGCGTCTTTGTCGATCCCGTGAAGTCGCATTGTGCGGAGCAGTTTAGCGAATGCGTCGTTGTTAGTGGTAATCATACCGCCTTCCCCTGTAGTGAGATTCTTATTCGCATAGAAACTAAAGGCGGACAGGTCACCGAGGGTGCCAATGTATTGCTCCTTATATTCAGCAGGAATGGCGTGCGCTGCATCGTCAATGAGAATGAGATTGTGGTTCCGACTTATGTCCTGTAGTGCGTCCATATCGCACGGGAGACCCGCAATATGAACAGGGAGTATCGCTTTTGTACGGGGCGTTATCGCCTGCTCAATTTTACTTGTGTCAATGTTTAGTGTATCGGGATGGATGTCCACAAACACAGGCTTCGCACCGACATATCGGATCGCCTCGGCAGTCGCAGTGAAGGTGTAAGGAGTCGTGATGACTTCGTCGCCGCTGCCGATTTCGGCTACAACGAGACTCAGATGCAACGCTGCGGTGCAAGAACTGACGGCAATCGCGTGCTTAACACCAAGGTATTCGGCGAAGGCGCGTTCAAACTCTCGTGTTCTGTTTCCCGTGCTGATCCATTTCGAGGCGAGTACTTGGCTCACGGCTTCTATTTCGGTATCATCGATCCAAGGACGACTAAAGGGTATAAATCGGTTTTCTGCCATAGAGATATTCCTTGTATTCCAGATTGTGTGTTATAATTCCATATAAATTCAGTGTAAGATGTCTTTACTCAAAGTATCTATTCTGACGGTTCCATTTTTAGCTGCAGGATGTGGATCATTGCTTCAAGGGCAAGTTTATAACTATGCGTGCCAAAACCGCCAATGACACCAACAGCGATCGCCGATATGTATGAATGATGCCGAAATTCCTCACGGGCGTAGATGTTAGAGAGGTGGATCTCAATGACAGGTAGTGCGACGGTAGATAGTGCATCTCGGATAGCGACGCTGGTGTGTGTATAGGCTGCAGGATTAATTAAAATGCCGTCTGCCCAGTCGATATGGTTACCGATGATAGAGACGAGTTCTCCTTCGTGGTTAGATTGAAACATTTTCAGGACAATCGGATGCGACGACGCTGCGGCGTGTTGGTCAAGCATCGTATTAATGTCTGCCAAAGTTTCGTGCCCATAAATCTCCGGTTGACGTTTTCCCAAGAGATGTAAATTCGGTCCGTGTAGGACAAGGATGTTCATGCAAGTGTTCCTTTTTCGTAAAGTATTACCTTTGCCATAAGCAGTATACAATCAATCGGAAAAACATGCAAGACATTTGTATTGACACCTTTTTTTTCCGTTACTTTACAACGCCAACCTCTTCGCGCCAAGCATCAAGCAGCTGCATGTTACCAAGCGTATCCTCCCAAGACATCGCCGGTGCCTGTCGGTCAGCGATATGTGTTGCGACCGTGTCCGCTTCATAAGTAAACAGATCCCTGTCGGCGGGGACAATGACTTCAGTCGTTTCCGGACTTTGGGACGATTGAACGATCAGTTGCGTTGCGGGGAAAGTTGTATCAGGCGGTAGTGGTTCTCTTGCACCGCGGCAAGGCGATGACGGCAGCCACGGATTCGGAATCGTTAGTGTGCCTTCCGTGCCGTAGATGATAACGTTACTACCGTAAGTGCATTCAACTGCACAAACGATCTCAGCGATAATATCGTTCTCAAATTTCAGGGTTGCCGCTGCGATATGATCCACACCTGTCGGACCGACTTTTCCGTTCCCTTTTACAGAAATCGGGTTCAGAAAGAGTTCATTTGCCGCTGCGCCTGCAACTTTCCGTGCCATTGATGCGGTATAACATCCGATGTCGAGAATACCACCACCGCCCATCTCACGATTATAGATACGGCTCTCTGGATTGAAACCTGAGCGGTAACCGAACGTCGCACGAATGGCTTGGACCTCACCGATGGTGCCGTCTTGTATCAACTCAACCATTTTAGCGATCTGTGGATGGCACCGATACATAAAGGCTTCCATGAGGAAAACATCGTTTTCGCGTGCAGCGTTCACCATCGCAGCAGTTTCGGCGTGATTCATGCTAATCGGTTTTTCGATCAGTAGATGTTTCCCCGCTTCGGCACATTTTATCGCCCACTCTGCATGTAACGGATGAATTGTCGCTATATAAACAGCGTCAATATCGTCATCGGTTAACAGATCGGCGTAATCGTTGTATTGACGAGAGATACCGAAATCGTTGGCGAGTCTATCGTTACGTTCTTGCGTGCGACTCGCGACTGCAAGGATCTGTCCTGTATCTGTAAAACGCATGCCGTTGCAGAAAACATAGGCGATACCGCCTGCTCCCATAACGCCCCAATTTAACATCTGTTATTTCCTCCTGCTAACCGTTTGATTTTTGTATGGCTTCCGCGCGCTTGCCTGCGAGTGGATGCATAATACCCGCACCGGGGGGCCAGACACCGGGTTCCGCTTTAATCCAATCGCACAGTTTCTGACCGAATGGTGTCAAAGTTTCCCAGATTTCATGTGGCATAATCCTGCTGAAACCGTGCTGTGTACGCCACGGTGCCGCGTACTCAACATTTGGCAGTGCCCGGATTTCTTTTGATAAATTCGGTGTTGCGCCGTGCCATGCCCGGTTATCTCGGAATACGCCAGAACCGGCAGTCGCACCGACGAGCGTTGAATGTTTCATCCAATCGGGTTCGTCGCCCGGAGGCGGTGGGTTCTGTTCTAACGTATGTGTTCCGGGAATCTGACGGATCGGTCCGTTTTCCCAAGTGAGATCACACATGATGAAGTTGATAGTGACCATCGGCGGTGTCATCTCCATAATCAATTTTTGTGAGGGGACATCGAGGTTGCCATTGTCGTCTCTGCGCAGTTGAGCACCGAGTCGCTCTGCTTGCGCGATCCGCGCTTCGGTGAGGTGTTGTGAATCTCTACCGTCGAGATGCAGATGTTGGTATTCAATCGCACCGGGAAGGCAGAGGTCGCCACCTGAACCCCATACTCGGTAATCTGAGCCGCCGAAAATCTCTGTGACGATTGGTGTTGTTGTTGGCAGATCAATCATGCTTGCCCAAGCGGGGTGATGTAGCATCTGTCTTGAAGCAGAAGAGGTGCCGTAACTATAGCGGTGTGGCAGCCTATTGGTCTCGGTTACGTATTTTCTGTTTCCTTCGTCAGGGACTGAAAGAATATCGCGAAGTGCTTCGGCGCATCCATCTCTCCAGCGTGCAAGTTGTTCAGGATTGAGTAGGTCGCGCACCACAACAAACCCGTCCCGATGGAAGATCCGAGCGGCTCTCTTGACTTCATGCGGATCACAAATTTCGAGTCCACGGATGCCGTTATGTTCACGGAGTTTTGCGCGGAGTGCCTCAACTTCTGGATCGTCGTAGACCCGACGTTTGGGCGAATTCGGATCTGCTATACCGAAGCCTCTACGGCTCGGAGTGTAGTTTCCGTCCCCATCGACGGTTTCATTGGGAGGTGTGTGCGCATCCCATCCGACCCGTGTTTCTCCATAGACTTGCATCTCTTCTAATTCTGGGCTGAGGGGGTTTGCGTTGTCTTTCATGGGCTAACTCCTTATTGTCCACGGCATTGCAATCACTAAATTTCCGTTTTTATCGAAAAATGTAGTATTTCAATGTAGTCAACGAACTTCACGAATGATTGGCTTTAGCGTTGACTTTAGTCTATCACGCGCCTCCATTTTTCGCAATGAATTAATTTGCTTGAAAAGAGATTTAGAGATTTGTTATGATAGTTTATATCGGATCTTTCAAACAATTTTCAACAGGCGGTAAACGTATAAAAAATATGAGAATACTACATACTGCCGATTGGCACATCGGTCAACGGCTCCATGAACGTCAACGCACTGACGAACATGAAAAATTTCTGGGTTGGCTTCTTAAAAAGATCCAAGAATATCAAGTCGAACTCCTCCTCGTTTCAGGCGACATTTTTGATACGGCGCTCCCCTCCTCGGAATCAACGAATCTCTATTACCGGTTTCTCTACCGTCTTTTTGATGAGACGAATGCATACACAGTGATTACTGCTGGCAACCACGACTCTGCCCGTCACTTGGAAGCACCACGCGAATTTCTCAAAATGGGCAGAATCCACGTTGTTGGCCTTGCGAATGCGGCTGATGACTGTGTCGTTGTTCTCCCTCCGGACAATCCCCGAGTTGCCGTTGCTGCTGTTCCATATCTCTCTGAAAGCGACCTCCGGCACCTGTCGTATGAAACAGAAACTGAGCGGAACGAACGGTATCGGGAGTGGCTCAAGATGTTCTATGATGATTGCGTTTCTGCTATGCCATCGGAACTCCCTAAGATTTTAATGGGACACCTCTTCGTCCAAGATGGACAAGTCGGCGATTCTGAACGGAACGTACAGATTGGTGGTGCAACGGCTACCCACGTCAGCGATTTTCCTGATGATGTCAGTTATGTCGCCTTGGGGCACCTTCACAGACCGCAGACAATCAGCGGCACCGATTATCCAATCCGCTATTCCGGTTCACCGATTCCACTACGGTTCAACGAAACAGGTTATAGAAAAAAAATATATTTACTGGAATTGTCTGATGATGGCACGCTCGTGCGAGATGAAGAAATTGAGATCCCGACCTTCAAAGAATTATGCACTGTTGAGGGTGATGAAGTTTCAGTTTTATCAGATGCAATGACAGCCGACTGGCGCGGAAAGTATGTCCAAGTCAAACTGAAATTGGACGCACCGAGAGTCGGTATCAGCGATGAAATACGGAAAGCATTTAGCGATCGTGGTGGTGATGTACTGAGCGTGGAACTTGAATTGCCGGAGGCAAAGCAGGGACCAGCGATCCTCGTTGAAGATATGAAACGTCCAGCGGAGATCTTTGAACAGTTTTACAAGTCGAATTACGATGGTAAAACACCGGATGAAACCTTGACGCAGACATTTCGCGAATTGGTCCAGATGGTTGAGGAGTCCGAATGAAGATATGTAGGTTGAAACTTAAGAATCTAAATAGTTTTCGCAACCCAGTTGATATTGATTTTGAAAATCCTCCGTTGGATGATGCCTCACTTGTAGCGATTACCGGGCCAACCGGTGCTGGGAAGACCACATTGTTAGATGCGATTTGCGTTGCACTCTACGGGAGAACCCCGCGATTGAGTGGAACCGGGAGCCAAAATCCGAATCACCTCATTAGTCACGGTGAAAAAGAAGCATTCGCCGAAGTGCAGTTCATAGCAAACGGCACCCGTTATCTTGCGACTTGGTCTATTAGACAAAAAGGTGCCCCGAAGGTACAGTTGTTTTACGCCGATGATGGCAAATTGATTAGCGATAAACTATCAACACGTGGCAAATCTCTCGGTTCAAGCCAAAACACAGTCAGTGAAGAGGTGGAGTCTATTTTAGGACTCGATTTTGATGCCTTCAGGCGGTCAGTCATGTTAGCGCAAGGCGAATTCGCAGCGTTCTTGAAGGCGAGCAACGAAGAGAGACGCACAATTTTGGAAGCGACTGCAGGTGTCAGTATCTACGATGTACTGAAGCAAGCGTTGAATGACAAAGTTAGTGAAGTCGAGACAGCGAACGCCGAAGTCTACGATAAATTAAATAGGATTCCAGAAGCGTCTCGTGAGCAGCTCACAGATGCTGAAACGGAACTTGACAGATTGCAAACTGAAGCCGACGCTTTAGCGGCGGGAAGTCAACAAATTCAAGAACAAAAAGATCGGGAAACGAAGCGCACAGAGGACTTCGAGAAACTCCAGTCTGCAGAACAACGACAAAAAGAACTTTCAGAGCAGCAAATAGAGATCGACGCGCTTGTATCGGAGCGAGCACTTGCAGAAAAAGCCCAGCGACTTCTTCCTGAAAAACAGGCGTATGACAGCGCGAAATCGGAACTTGAAAAGGCAGCAACGGCATTAAGTTCAGCTGAAATGGAGAAAACGGAAGCAGAAAAACAAATTGAAACCGATCAAATTGATTTTGATGCAAAAGAGGCAGTCTATCAGAGCGCATCTGTTGAACGTGATTGGAAAGTGGAAGCCTATACGACTGCGAAATCAAATGTTCAACGCGCAGCAGAACAATTTGCAGAGGCGAAAAAGCGGGATCCAGATTTGGCAGAATTGGAGAAACAGATTGACGCGTTGGAAAGCAAATTAACCGATAAACAAACTGAGCAAACCCGATTGCAGAAATGGATCGACGAAGCACAAACCTTTTTAGATGTAAATCACCTGCCCGCGAATAGCCCGCAACGTCTCAATGATGCAACCGGCCTGTTGGCAGAAATGACAGCATATCAGAAGCAGTTGGAGACAGCATCAGCGAGCAGAACGCGGACGAAAAAGAAAATGTCGTCGTTGAATCAAGAGATCAAAAAGTTGTCTAACACTCACGCTGGACTCCTTTCGGAAAAAACAGAGGCAGCAGCAACTTTAGACAATGTTACCGCTGAATTGAATGAACTGATTGCAACTGGCACCCGCGAGGAATGGGCTGCCCGAACGCAGCACGCAGCTAAGGCACAACCTATCGCACAGAAATATGAAACGATACAAGATAACTTGGCGGATGACCAAAATCGTTTGAACGATTTAAACGATACTGCAGCTACACTGAATATAGAATTGCAACAGGTTAAAACCGACTTAGCAAGGCAAACGGATTTATGTCAGCAGGCAGCAAAAGCCGTTCAACGTTGTGAAGCAGAGCGAGACTCGGCGAAATGGGTAAACCCAATCAATCAACTCCGGCAACGCCTTCAACCCGGAGAACCCTGTTCAGTGTGTGGAGCGACAGATCATCCGTGTGCCGATGTTGTAGAAGATGAAAATGAGGACTTGCTACAAGATGCCGAAATTGCCTTAGAAAAAGCGAGAACTCAGGAAACTGAGGCACAAGCGCAAATGCAGTCTGTGAAGACAAAACAGACTCAGACTAAGCAGAACAAACAAAATACTACTGAACAAATTGAGGATTGCAACGCAGAGATACAAACGCTACAAAAGGACGCAGCGGAACTTCTCGCTGAATGGCAAACGATTTATTCGGATATTGAAGTCTCGTCAGCGTGGGCATCCGAACGGTTTACTGAGGCGAATGATGCTGTTACAGTGATCGGTGATGCTGAGAAGGTACATACGCAGGCTTCGCATGCTGATCAAACGCTATTGCAACAACTCGAAAATTCCGAAAACAATATCGCTAATGAGAAGAGGTCCTTGCAGGAAACTAAGGAGCAGTTACAAGAAGTGAATAATAACATAGAGGATTTGGAAGCGGACATTACATCTATTGAAACCCGTTTTTGGGAATTACTACCTGACGCTTTTCATGGTATTACACCGAAGGCGGCTGTAAATCAGTTTGAAAATAAGATTGACGAAGTTGAGACCCGTAAGGATGAACGCGACACAGCAAAAACACAACTTCAAGTGCTTAATACTAACATTGAGGCAGATCGAGGCAAATTTGAGGACCTGGAAGATCGAAAGAAAAAAGTGGGAACAGAGATAGCCGAATATCGGCACGACGGAGAGGAAATTTTAGATGCTGTTCGGAAGAAAACTGACGGGTTGGAAACGGAAAACGAGATTGACACTGCTATTGATACTTTAGAAACTGCGCTGCAAGCGAAAGAAGATAAAAGGGACGAAGCTGATGAAAGATTGCAAAAAAGTCGAGAGTTGCTCACTCAAAAGCGGACCGCTCATGAGATTGGTGAAAAGCAAAAGAAGCAATCCAGTGAAAAGTTTGATAATGCCTGTCAAGTTTACACCTATAAGCTAACGGACGCAGGGTTTGATTCACCGGAAACACACGATAACGCTTTTCAAGACGAAACACAGCTGCAGGCAATAACTGATCAGATTGATGCACATGAGACGGAAACCCAGCAACTCGCGTTAGAAGTCACGGAATTAAAAACCCGATTTAAAGAAACGCCTTATGATTCAGAGGCATTAGAACGAATTGAGCATCAACTCGAAGAAATTGAGACGCTGCTTCAAGAAGCACTGCAAACGGTCGGTGCGCAGCAGCAGAAAATCAAAGACATAAAAGATGCGCTCGAAAAACGCGAGGCTCTCAGCACTGAACTCGGTACAGCGCAGCAAGAATTGGAACGCTGGCAGCGGTTACAGGAGACAATTCCCGCTAATACCTTACGCGATTTCGCGCTGGAGATTATGTTCAAACAGATGGGCAGCTTGGCAAATGAACAATTGAAATATCTCACTTCCGAGCGGTACCAACTTAAAGTTGAAGGGATCGGCGACTTAAGTGTGGTTGATCGCTGGAATGCGAATGAGGAACGTCCCGTTGAGACGCTCTCCGGTGGCGAATCGTTCCTAACGAGTCTCGCTTTGGCACTCGCGCTTTCCGAGCTCAGTCGCGGGCGGGCGCAACTCAACTCGCTGTTCCTTGACGAAGGGTTCGGCACAC
Source organism: Candidatus Poribacteria bacterium (assembly GCA_022394775.1). GTDB lineage: Bacteria > Poribacteria > WGA-4E > WGA-4E > WGA-3G > WGA-3G. The sequence continues at coordinate 39,044 of JAGFCB010000154.1, read as the reverse complement.
TTGATGCCGAAACGCTCGACATTGCAATCGGCGCGTTGGAAGGACTCCGCATGCAAGGACGCAACATTTTCCTCATCAGCCACATTCGGGAATTAACGAGACGTTTGCCTGTGAAAATTAACGTAAGGAAACGAGGAGATGACGGTTCATACGGATCATCTATTGATATTCAAGGCTAACCTAACAAAACTGGAGGCTTTACATGCAATTTGGATTTATGTCGTCTGTCTGTCCCCCACTAACGCTGGCGGAACTGATTGACAAAGCGAAACAGTATGACTATAAACACTTAGAACTCCGCGTCGAGTGGAATCACGGACACGGCGTTGAATTGGATTCGACACCGCAGCAGCTCCGAGATGCACGCGCCCAATTTGTTGATAGTGGAATTGATCTCTCTTGTATCGCAACGGGGGTCCGATTCATTGATCCCGACGCAAGCAAACGCGCCGAGCAGGTCGAACTCCTCAAGCGGTACATTGACCTCGCAGCGACGATGGGTGCGGCGAATATCCGTATCTTTGGGGATAGAGTCCCGGAAACACCTGTTGAAGTGTCCCAAACTTTGGATTGGGAAGCAGACGGTATCCGTGAATGCGACGGATTGGCAGGCGACGCAGGCGTTGCGCTCTGTTTGGAGACACACGGCAACCTTATCGGCAGTTACGTTGCGGAGACACTGCATCGCGCTGAAGCGCAGAACACTTATGTCAATTGGCATGCTGCGCATCATGTCCGGCATGGAGAGCCGATCAATGTGGCGTATGTCCATTTGCGCGGCAAAGTCCGGCATGCACACGTCAACTTCGGGGATAGCGGACCGCTACCAGATACGGAGCGAGATTCACTCACACTTCTCGCAGAGGACGGATATAACGGGTTTGTCTCTATAGAGGTGATCAATCCAGAGGATTCCGACGCAGTGCTGCAACGACACGCCGAACTCTATAGCACGCTATAGCGGATATATGTCATAACCAGGACTTGCGCAAACTCCCCGCAGGCGAGGTTTGAAACCTCGTCTGCAGCACATAATACATGGAGCTTCATGGGAAAATTGTGTAAATCCTAATAACATCTAAACGCTAAGAATAGAGCGTCGCCATTAAGTGTCGCTGACCACCGTGGTTCCGAAATTCGCATAGATAGATGCCTTGCCATATACCTAAATTCAGGCGATGGTTCGTAATCGGGATAGAGACACTGAAACCGACGAGCGACGCTTTAATATGCGCTGGCATATCGTCGTCGCCTTCTATTGTGTGTTTATAGAACGGTTCGCGTTCCTTGACAAATTGGTCGAAACTGTTGGCAAAGTCTTCACGAACAGTCGGATCGTCATTTTCGTTTATCGTCAATCCTGCTGAAGTGTGTTTGATGAATAGGTGCAGGATACCTTCTCTCGGCAGTTCACCGAGCGATTTCACGATCTCATCTGTGACGAGATGAAAGCCGCGTGAGTATTCAGGTAAAGTTATTTCAATTTGTTGAATCACTTTTAATGTCTCCAAGTTTAATGATTAATTCTGATGTATTATAGCACAGTTTGAGGAAACTGGAAAGTCGAACAGTTTCGCTGTTGAATCATTAGTTCTGCCATAAGACCAACCTTTGGATTTCGTGATACCTGTTACTATAGGAGCGACCTTCTGGTCGCGACATTTATTGACTGCTAATGGCTATTTTACTGACAATTGATAACTGAATACTACTGACCATAAGGAGTTGTTATGGACGTTATTTGTGCTTCTATCTGTTACCGAGGTTACGCCGAAGACGAGGTTGCCGCAACTTTGGAAAATGCACCGAAAATCGGTTACCGTCTCATGGAAATCCACGGACCGCTTATCTGGAGCGTGGACGCCGCGCACGCGTTTGACATAGAGGAGATGAAGGCAAAAATTGACGCATCCGGCATGAAGTGCGCTGGACTCTATCCACCCGGTTGGGGTGGACAGGACAATGCCGATGTTGACGCACGCGCTGGCGCGATCGCAAGGTGCGTCGAAATCGCCGAAGGACTTGGCGCAACCCATTTGACAACGAGCGGCGCGCAACGTAGAACAGATCCTGGTGCATTGGACAGGGTAACCGCCTGTGTCCGTGAGGTGTTGCGGCGCATGCCAGCCGAAAGTCAAATCAAACTAACGCTTGAACCGCATCACGGAAACGTCCTCGAACAGGCAGAGGATTTCCAGACGGTTTTAGATGCTATCGCTGACGAACGCGTTGGTGTCTGTATCGATACTGGGCATTTCCACTCATCGGGTGTAGACACGCTTGCTGCGATTCGTCAATTCGCATCGCGCCTCTATGCAGTACACCTCAAGGATCATCTCGGATCTATATCTGTTGGCATCGGGCGCGGTGAACTCAACCTCAAAGAGATTATTGAGACACTCCAAGCTGTAGACTACCAAGGCGACCTGACTTTAGAGTTAGAAGTCGAAGATCCTGAGAACCTACCCCGTTATACTGAAGAAGCGTATTTCTATCTCAGCGGAATGCTCGGTCTACGGTTGTAGTTCCCACGTCTTGATGAAATCTGCAACGCCGAAATTGGCAGGCATTTCATTGAAATAGTAGTGCATCGGACCAGATTGAAAACCTGGTAGATACAACTCTTCGTCGGTCTTGAGGAGTGCATCAAGGGGTTTAAAACGGTCCCATAGTATAGCGGCCTCCGCTTTCGTGAACCGCTCCGCGAACGGCGGTCCCCAATTCAAGGTGATAGCGTGGAAACCCTTCCCTCGGTTCTTGAGTTCATCGGGAATGTCTGCCAGATCACAGTCGTGCATCATTGCCACAAAACAGGCAGCTTTACACAGGAAAACGGTTGAGAGTATCTTCCCTTTTTCGCCTCTATCTGGGTGCAAATTTTCGAGTGCCGTGTGATAGGCATCCGCACGCTTTTCAATCACAGCGCGGAGGGCATTCTCCGTCCACACTCGCATCTGTTCACTACGTTCATTCCACCGATGGAATTTGTCTTGCACTTCTGGCGACAAGTAGTCTATGTAATCAAACGCCTGATAGTAGGTGTGATTTGCAAACCCACCATGAATCGTCCGCCGCATTTTCCGACTGTAATTACTTCCCCAGTGTAAAATAGGTAGGATGTACACAACCCCATCGCCTGCGTTAAGATGCGTCTGAACTGCACCGGGTAACGGCACTTTCGGATCCGCCAACAATCGCTGATTTTCTTCATCAGTGTTGACGCGCAGATGACTACCGGGTAGCACCCACAATACATTATCGTCGTAGAGTGAGAGGTTCCACTGCACGTAGCGCGGTCCCGTCTCCACAATATCGTCGATGTAGCCTTGTAATGGTGCGGTATCAATCGGGTGATGATCACGATGCCAAGCAGCAGGCCCGCAGTCTCGGACGGGGCTGCACATGAGCATCATCTCGGTAACGCCTGCGTCTTCCTCGCCGAGCAGCTCAGTGCTGACACCTTGCATGTTTTCATGCGCCCAAATTTCGACAGCACTCGCTGTTTTTTCATCAACAAGCCCTGCGAGTGGATCACGTCCGAGTAGTAGACGCGGTTGCGGTGAAGTCTCCCATACGCCGCCGGGTGGGTCGTTTGGACCCCGTTCTCGTGCCCAGATTTCCCGCTGGCGCGATACCATCAGTTCATAACTCTCCCGAAGCGCATCTAATTCTTCCGGTGGAATTACTTCTCGGAAAACGAGATACCCCTCTTCCATGAATTGCGTCCGATTCACTTTCATGATTTGCCTCCGACTGAGCGTTTATGAAGGTCTACACTACCCACGCCCCACATAAAGCTGACCAACGGGTAAAACAGTCGCATCTAACATATTAATATGGGGCGGAAGCGTTGCCATGAGAACAGCGGCTTGCGCGAGATCGTCAACGTCCATCATCGGTTCAACTGGTTCCTGCGGTTGATTTTGATGGCGTTCTACGTAGGTGTTACCGGGTTTCAAACAACTTGCCGTAATCCCGTGCGGCCTGCCTTCGAGTGCTGTTACCTGTGTCAGTCCCCAGATACCGAATTTGGTAGCACTGTAAGGGGCAGTGCGCGGACGTACTCGATGCGACGAGATACTCCCGACGTTGATGATACGTCCTCCTTTGCCTTGTGCTTTCATGATACCGAATGCTTCACGCGTGCAGAGGAACGGTGCGCGGAGATTTACACCCACAACCCAGTCCCATGCCTCCGTTGAGAGTTCGTCTATAGGACCGGCATCGAATGCCCCGGCATTGTTGACGAGGATGTCCAAGCGACCGTGCTCCGCCATCGATTTTTCAAAGAGTGCTTTGATCTGTGATTCCTGCGTTACATCTGTCGGAACAGCCAACACCTTTGTGCCGTTTGCGCGGAATTCGTTGGCGGTTTCCTCAAGGAGTTCGGCATTCCGTGCAGCGATTGTGAGACTCGCACCTTCGGCGGCAAGTCCCCGTGCAATCCCTTTACCGATGCCGCGGTTTCCGCCCGTTACAATCGCAACTTTTCCATCTAATTGTCCCATTATCAAGTCTCCTTTTCTTTTTTCTTTTCTAAACCAAATCCCAGAGAGTATTGCCTAATGGTAGTCGTATGTTAAAGTCCCCCTGATAAGGGGATTTAGGGGGTTCTTCTAAGGCGAAACCATTATGTAAGCAAAACTCTCAACTCTGCTAATAAAGATTCTGTTCTAACTGCTTGCACTCTGTCACCCGCAAGTCGTGTTGCGGATATATGTGTATGCAGAAATGTCAAGTCTTCGGGGGTATCTATATCATACCATGGCGGTAAAAGTCCAAGCGTTACTTTTGCTTCACGGATGCGTGTAACTGTCTGTTGAAAAACCTCTGCCGTGCTCCATGCGATTTCCTCGAATACTTGTGGTATTGTGGTTGCTAAAGTCTCTACTGAAAAACCGATAAGGTAATAGCCGCCATCTGTACTCGGTCCGATAACGGTATCCCGTGAGTCGAGCAGTGTGATTGCTTGCGATATGTATGAAATCGGTAGTGTCGGACTATCAGATCCAACGAATAGTATCTTTGCGTATCCTTGTTCAGTTGCCCACTGTGTTGCTGAAGTGAGTCGTTCCCCGAGATCTGTTCCCATTTGTGGGATGTAGATAACATCGTCTCCGATTAACGTCTGTAAATCGAGTTGTGCGTCTGCGGGGGTATACGCGATAACGAGGTCTACGTCGGCAAGTTCAACAAGTGCCTCACACCAATCTGTAAGAAATGCGGCATAGAGTGTTGCCGCTTGTTCCGGTGAAAGCGTCGGTATAAGCCGCGTCTTAACTTGGTTCGGTACTGGATTCTTAGCGAAAACAATAAGGCACGTTTTCACTGGTAAAATTCCTTGTTTTTATGGCTTCATTCCGATAGTGGGCGGGACAAACGTTCTGCTTCTACAGGTGGAGTGCTTGACGTAGACGCGACAGCAACCTCCCCGCAAAGTGTGTTTGCGGTGGATTTTCTGGCTCCTCCAGTGTCTCAATATAGAGTTCTACCATGTTTTCAAAAGCGTCACGCAACTCTTCGTCAGTATCACCGTGAAAACCTGATATCGCATCAATATTGACAATATGGCCGACAAAGCATTCATCTTCGTCGCTATAGATAATTTCCGTGGTATAGCCTTTGTACGTCATTGTTTTCATGATGTTATGCCTATTCGTTAACTTTATCCGCTATTTCTTAAAAAGTCAACTTAAATCGGTTTATCGTTAATACCAGACTCGATACACAGGTATCTCGAAAACCGCACCCACTAAACTCCAAAATGTGCCTATCAAAAAATCTCCCAAAATCACCCCAACAAAAAATGGAGCCGCCTTCCGGTAGGTTCGTAAACCACCGAATTTGAGCAAGATCGCTTTGATGAACCAACCGACACACACGGCACTCCATACCCAAACCATCCCCGCGGATAAACCGAGCGCATAACCCGCTGGATGGAAAGGAAACCAAATAAACTGCCTTCTCAAAAACATGAGTCCTAACGTGAACAACGAGGCGAACGCCGTGAAGCTTAATCCTGTGCTATCCGTAGCGTGCGGTTGTTGCAGCCACGGCAGCAGCATACGTTCAAAGGTTTCAAAGCCGATACCGATAATGTAGCCCTCCGTCCGAACCGCGCCGTGTTGATAGATGAGATGCAAATACGCCCAAAACGAAACAGGCGTGGCAACCAATAGCGCGACAATCATCGCTATCGCCATCTTTTTTTGAGAAAGCCGGGCGCGTTCCGCGATTTTGAACCCTTCTAACTGACTTGGCATCGGGTGAGAGACGTTATCTCGAACATACGGATACAAAAAAGACAGAAGTGTCAAATTCGCCGCACCGATCCGTCGTACCCCTAAGACTGAGACGAGCATCAATTGTGGATGCGTCCAAATAACCTCATGGTAAGGCACACCGACTGCAGCCCTTGCATAAGTTATAGCAATGGACATAAGAAAATAGAGGCACAAGAAGGCGAGAAGGATCCCAATAGACATGCCAGCCTGCTGAAAAATGAAAACGAGAATGGTGATACCTATTAAGATGCCCAGCAGCGCAGTGCGATATCGAAACGGTTCGTTTCTGGAAATCTCATTGCCCTTGTCAGCGGGTTTCAAAGCCATCGTAAATACCGTTTTCAGATGCGGACGACTTATCCATAAGATGAGAAGTCCAAGGGTCAGCCACGCACCGATTCCTTGTTGATTATAGTAGGGAAAGCCGGGTAGCGATTTCCAACCACCGATGCTCCCTAAAATCAACTGAAACTTCGTAAACAGAAAGAAGAACCAAACCGAAAATGAGAGTTCGAGCGGCACAAAGAACGTCAAACCGATAACCCATGGATAAAAGAAGAGCGGTAACCATCCGATAGCACTCCAAGGTTTCGTCGTAAAAATTTTTGTCCCGAAGTCGGGTATTTTGAGAGGCACACTCGGCACGAAAGGATAGAGAAAGTGCAGTCCGTTGAGAAGTTCTACCGCTGCACAGATGCCGAATCCCAGCCATAACAATCTGCTTGCGAAAAAGCGCGGGGTCGTCATCTCTATCGGGAGTTGTGCAATCGGATAACTAAGCCGTTCTCGCTCACTCCACTGTAGACGTTGGATGCTATTGAAGCACATCAAGATGAAAAAGAGGACAAACGTAACAAACGACCAAAGCACGGTAGGACCTATCCATGCGGATACGTGTTTTGTTGTGTATAGTGTCGAGTTACCTTCAAAGAAACCGGTGAGCACACTTTTATCCTGGATCGTGAACCAAGATGGAATATACCGATGAAAGAGGGATGCGTATTCGTTTTCAAAGGTGGCGAACCAGAACGGATGCGCGAGAATCCCCAAGATAAAGTCCATCGGGTTGTGTCCAGAGACCAGACAAAGCATGACCAGCATCTGATAGACGATGAGAAGTTGTGCGCGGCTCAAGGCGAGTTGTGGACGGATCCGCTTTAGCAATGTATTGAGTAATACAAGGAAAAAGAGGTTGACAATCGGAGCAATAAACAGCGAAGCATAAGCGGGATTCAGAGAGTGATGGATACCGCTAACCAATGCAATCCAGTAGGCATTGAGCAGAATCAGAAGCAGACCAATGGCAAGTGCAAGTAGGAGGGAGGTATTTTCAGTTCCGATTTGGGGTTGGTATCTTTTTCTGACATGGCTGCCTTCCACACAAGCACCACCTTAGACTGAATAGTATTGGTATAAGTAGTGTCTTGACCGAGTTCGGCAGAGACCTGTTTCCCTTTTAAAATTCCTTCTCATCAGGGGGTTATAGGTGAAAGGCTTGACGCAGACGCGACAACAATCTCCCCGCAAAATGTTTTTGCGGGGGATTTTCAGGTTGCTCTTTGACCTTGATGTGAAGATCTACCACGTTTTCAAAGGCAACACGTAGTTCTTCATCGGTATCCCCGTGGAAACCTATAATATCATCGCCAGGGTCGACAACATGGCCAACAAAACACTCATCTTCGTCACTATAGACAATTTCCGCTGTATAGCCTCGATATGTCATTGTTTTCATGGTGTTATTCCCACTTTTTTAAGAAAATCACGCGCATCGCGGACATGGTATCGTTTTGCCTCTTTCTGTGGATGAGGCCGGTGATTGGAATTGAAACGCCTCTGAAACTCTACCGATCCTCAACCATCTCACGGACGGGTGGATTCGCTGGCTCCACCGGCTCCGGACGTTGCGCCAACCACCATGCAAAAACGACAACAAGACACGCCAGCACCATCGCACCGAGTACCATCGGGATACCTGTCGATTTCCCATCACTCGCATCAATCTGGGATTTCGCAACAACCGCAGATATTATAGTGGCGACAGCCAACACAAGGTTCACAGTCCACGGTACTTGGAAAAGCACTGCGATCAGCGAAACGACTGCAACCGTGAGACTCAATTGCGCAAGTGGATGGTAAGGTGTCGCATCCAGTTCCTCAGCGTTGGAAGCATCACCGCGTCTGTGAGAAACGACAGTCGGCGCGCCCTCTTGATACGTCATCTCGATGAGTCGGATGAATTCTGCGAGCAGTTTCTCCTCTTGAATCCACTCAAAAAGTGCCGGATATTCGTGGCGTAGGAGAATTACAAACTCTTGGCGTTGCGCACTGAAATCTGTGAACTCCTCCCAGTCGCTGTCTGGCACAGTGACGTAAGGTTCAGGACCGACGCGAATTTCATAACCTTGTCCTGCAATATAGACGACGCTCCCGATACCTTCGCGTGCTGCCATTACGAGTTCTGACGAATCACCCGGTTCTGACGTTGTAGGTGTGTCATCTTGAACGACAGCCATATCGCGTTGTTTGAGTGCCTCGGCTTTTTCTTCGGATCGCGCTGCCATTTCGTTATCCGTAACGGCTACATCAATGCGGCTTACCAGTTCCATGGCTGTTACCTCATGTTCAGGTGCCACGAGGAGCGCGATTTGGCGTTCCTCTCTTAATTCGACTGGTCGGCATCGAATCTGCTGCGCATTCAAAGTGGTTTGGATCAATTGCGCTTCCCATTTATCGCTGGTGCGGCGGATTTCTACCCACTCATGCGTATCACCGATAGCTTCACCAAACAACTGAGATACCTGTCTTACTTGCCCTTGGTTCGCTTGGGATCCTTGCGGTGGACTAACCGTTTTTCCTCTCATAATGTTTCCTCTGTGGTGTCTGAGATAACTTAGGACGCTGCCAACAGTTCAGCGTAGACAGCCTCCGTCGAAGTGGTATTCTTTTGACTGCTAAATAACTGCACGGCACGATCACGGGCGGCGTTTCCCATTGCTGTCAATTGTTCTTGATCGGCAACAAGCGTCGCGATAGCGTTAGCAACTGCCGATGCGTCTTCAGGTGGCACTAAAATGCCCGTTTCAGGCGTGACAAGTTCTTTGCTACCACCGAGCGGCGTTGCGATAACAGGTTTACCGACTGCCATCGCTTCAATGATGGTGCGCGGACATGCCTCTGGAATAATTGACGGCACCAACACGATATCAAGCAGACTTGTTACGATACGCGTATCCGACAAAAATCCAGTGAAGATGACCGAGTCTTTGATGTCTAAGTCCGCAACCGCCTGTTTGAGTGCCTCCATATAGTCAATGTCTTTTTGAAAATAAGGACCGCCTACAACTAATAGTTTTACGTTTGCCCTTTCTTTGAGTTCCGCGATTGCGCTAACTAAGACGTGGATACCTTTCTCCGGTGTAATTCGGGTGACGACACCAACAAGTGCTGCAGCCTCAGGATCGTCCGAAAAGAGTTCTGCTCGCAGCGTTTCCACCTCTTCAAGCGATGCTTGAAATGCGTCTAAATCCACACCGTTATAGATGAGTGTCTGCTTTTCCAGAGGCGCGAAATCCCATCGTGTTGCCTCGGATACCAAAATTACACGATGCAGAAGCCTTTCGCAGAGTTTATCCAGGATCCCGTAGGAGGTCGCGTAGCGTTTATGCATCAGGATCGGAATACGATTTATTCTCGCGACAATACCGCCGAGGAGTGCCACCGAAAGCGAGTTCGCATGGATAAGATCAATCGCATGTCGCTTCACAGCCCGATGGAGTTCAATGATGACCCGAAGTTGTCGAAAATCTTCAAGCAAGTCTCGGACGGTGAACCGTTTCACTTTATCGGTTTTGTTATGTGCAGCCGGAAGCGATAACGGGATAACATTCGCTGTTGTCTTTTCAACCTCCGCTGCGAAGGTACTATCACTGAGACATCCAACAAAAGGGGTAAAACGCGCCTTGTCCAACAGGTCTAACAGCAGCAGAAGACTCCGTTGTCCGCCCCCGATGCCTGAACCGCTATCGAGATATAGGATATTGGATTTCGATGTGTCGGATGTTTTCATCTTCAGGACTATCTAATATTGATTCAGAAACTTCATCAGCGCTGTGCGAGGCATTCGCGCCTGCAAGCGTTATATGGATTTTTATACAGGTATCGGGCAGGGCATCCGCCATCCGTTCCGCCCATTCGATAATACAAATCCCGTCGCCTTCCACATATTCGCTGAGTCCGAGCTCAGCAATCTCCTCGGTGTTTTCGAGTCGATACAGATCGATGTGGTAGATAGGGACCGTCCCATTATATTCGTTAATCAGGATATATGAAGGGCTGTTGACGACTTCATCAGGTGCGATGCCTACACCGCGAGCGATACCTTGTGTTAAACAGGTTTTACCTGTACCGAGATCGCCAATAAGCGCGATAACATCCCCTTGTTGGAGTGTTTTACCGATTTTTTCCCCGAGTACCTGCGTCGCCTCTGGACTTTCGGTTTTAAAGCTTTCGTTTCTATTTTCCATCTGTTTCTCGTGAGGTTGGGCATGGCCGATCCTCATGCCCCAGCTGCACACCGCAAAATCTCCTCTTGCGTCAGGTTATCGTTGACAAATTCACCCGTAATTTCGCCTTCATGTAGCACCAAAACCCGGTCGCTCATGCCCAAAATCTCCGGCAGCTCGGAGGACACAAACACAATCGCGACGCCATCATCAGCGAGTTTTGCCATTAGTGCATGGATTTCTGCTTTCGCACCGACATCAATACCACGTGTCGGTTCATCAAGGAATAACACCTTCGGATGCGTCATCAACCATTTGCCTAAGACGACTTTCTGTTGATTGCCACCGCTGAGCTGGTTCACAGGGACTTCAAGTGAGGTCGTCTTAATCTGAAGCGAATCGACATAGTGGGCACTTTTTTCAGTTGCCGCATTGTGGTTAATGATGCCGCGAGTTGCAAGGTCTGCCGATAAACCGAGGCTCGGCAGGGTCATATTGCGGGTGACATCTACATCTAAAAGGAGTCCATAACGTTTCCGGTCTTCGCTGACGAGTGCCATCCCTTGCTGTATCGCCTCGTATGGAGAATGAATCTGGATAGGTTTACCCGCTATGAAGACTTCACCACTCCATTTACCGTCATAAGCACCAAAGATGGTGCTTATCAGTTCCGTTCTACCTGCCCCCATCAGACCCGCGATACCGAGGATTTCCCCGCACCGGACCTCGAAACTGACGTTTTCAAGTCGTGGTGGTTCTGCTGGATACGTGCTTAAATTTTCAACCTGTAGGGCGACTTCCGCGCTATTTGAACCGTTTTCAGCCTGCCGTTCTGGGAACAGTGTCGTTAACGCCCTACCAACCATCTCCGAGATTAACACATCTTCCGTGCATTCGGGTGATTTAATGGCGTGTGTTGCTACCGTTTCGCCGTCTCGTAAAACTGTCACTCGGTCGGCGATTTGAAAAATCTCTTTGAGCTTATGGGTGATATAGATACACGCGACACCCTTTTCTCGGAGTTGTGTCAGAATTTGACGGAGAATGTCCACTTCGCTTTCTGTCAAGGCGGCTGTCGGTTCGTCAAGCACAAGCAACAGCGCGTTACCAGATTGCAAGCTACGTCCTAAAGCCTTCGCGATTTCTACAAGTTGCTGCTGTCCGATGCCGAGCTCATAGACAGGTTTGTGGAGCGGGATCGTCAATCCAAACTGCGATAGGAGTTCACCTGCTTCGTGATAGAGGCGATGCCTATCAATAATCCCAAACCGTCGCGGTTCCTTACCGAGGTAGATATTCTCTGCGACTGTCATCTCAGGGATGAGTGCTAATTCCTGATGAATGATAGCAATCCCTGCGCGTTCTGCCTCGCGAACGGAGTGGAACTGCTGCGCACTACCGTTGATTCGTATTTTACCGCTGTAAGTGCCGTATGGATAGACACCGCCGAGAATCTTAATCAGTGTCGATTTACCAGCACCGTTTTCTCCACAGAGTGCATGAATCTCGCCGGGGTGCACCTCAAAAGAGGCGTTGTCCAAGGCACGCACGCCGGGAAAGTCTTTCGTAATCGCCTGCATCTGGAGAAGTGGTGCCGTCATTGTTCGTCAACGCTCCGCTACTCAATTTTCTGCTATTATAACAGCATTGGGGATGTAAATCAAGTTTTTCGTGTGGATGAACGCAGTTCCAATAGAAATAATTTGCATTTCCAAATTAAATGTGTTATCATATATAATGTAAATTTGGCGTAAGTGTATAAGATGGTTAAAAAGTGCTTTGCTGAGTGCTAACTACTGATAACTGGATACCGCTATTGTATCCATAACAATGCTTGACAAATCGAGAACAAAGTGGTATGATAAGGTAAAACGTATAGCGCGTAACATATATCTGAGTGTGGGATAAATTATTAATTTCGGAGGAAATTATGGCTGAAGAAAAAAAAGAAGAAATGGTACCAGTTACCGCTGAATATGAAGTCGTTGATCAGGTGGATGATCAGGCGATCATTGAGTTAATGACTGGACAGACGATTCAGGATTATGTCTACTCCTTTAAACAGGGTGGCCGCACTGTTGAAGGACTAACTTTAGCAGGTATTAACGAAGCCGCAAACCGACGTGGCGGTATCCAAGTTGAAGAGATTAAATACGAGGAACAGGAGAACTCTTGGATCGCGACTGCTAAGGCAGTTGATACAATCACTGGCTCATCTCGTTACGGCGCGTATGAACAACCAAAGATGGCTGGTGGTCGTCAGGACCCATTTGCCTTTACCAAAGCAGTTCATAAAGCGCAACGGAATGCGATTAAGCAGCTGATACCTGTGCCGGTAATCCGAGAGGTCCTTAACTTCTATCTACATCGAAAAGCGGGGAGTGGCAATTCAGCGCGACAACAACAGATACCGCAAGGTGGCGGAAATATCGCACAAGCGCAAAAAGCCGCTTTCGCAATCGCAAACAATCTCGAAGAACCGCTTGGGAAAAATGGGATCACCAAGGCGGATCTCTGGACTTACATCAAACGTAAATACAGTGTGGAATCTCGAAACGACATGACCGAGATGCAGTGGACGCAATTGTCGGCAGAACTCAAAGCAGCGGAGACATCGCCGCAGCTACTTGCTGATCTCTGTGAACGTATCAAACAATTAACAACCGCTTCCCAAGAGAGTGAGGTTCCGGCACCGGAAGAACCTGCAGCCCAAGAAGCAGCAGCTTCCGATGAGAAAGAAGGAGAAACGACACAAGCGCAAGACTCTCCTTTTTAGGCAAAGCTCTGTAGGGTCGGTATATTTATAGAAACGGCTTAAAAATTGTAGCATAGGAAACCGTTAGTCTGGGTTCTATAAATGTCTCCATACTAACACTTAAGCAAATACTCCCGACTCCGTAGTGCATCTTGCAAAGAATGCGCAGTCGGCGTGTTTTCGAGGAGTAGATCGCCTGTATAATGCCGCGTTTTCAGGTGTTCCGCAATTGCACGGAAGTTAACAAAACCGTCCGCTACTTCTGACAGCACGCCCGCCTCCGTTTTTTGTTTGAAATGCACCGACGTGAGATCCGACATCTTGACAGCAGTCCAAAATTCGTCTGGTGGGTTCACCGCCGTTCCGTCGCCGCGATACGTGTTCGTTTCGTCGTACGTAAGTTTTACCTCACCTGCGACTGCCAACTTCAAGGTTAACGTGGCAGTTTGGCGAGCGTTCTCCACAGCGAAAATCATCGGATAGTCTGGTAGGAGTCCACTGTAACGTTTTAAGTTAGCGACAGCCGCTGATGCGTCAATGTCTCCTTCGGTGTCAAGGTCAACGAGACGGAGCCTCGGTCGCTCTGGACACAGCAGGTAAGCTAACTTCTTCGCTCTAATTATCCGTTGTGTGTCCGCATTGCTGTCGATGGGTGCTGAAAGCCAAGGGTGAGACCTGGCATAACTCAGGGTGAGCCCAGACGCTTTTTCGGTGAAGGCGGCAATTTCCTCAAAAAGCGTGGGGTGCTTCGACTCATAAGGCTGTTCAGTCCACACAGCATCACAGATAGTCCGGAATTCAGCATCGGTGTACACAGACATCGCGATTTCGAGTTCCTGGATTAGTTGTCCGAATTCGGAGTTACGGAGGTAGTCGCCTTCGCGGACCTCCATATCCTTGAAACCGTTCGCACCGAATTCGACCATGAGTTCATCGAAGCGTGCACCCTTTTCTATCTCTGCAGCCCAAATGTTGGTTACAATTCCGAGTTTTTCAAACATTTTGACATCCTTTTCTTGTTATGATATGCTACACAGCAAAATATTATAGCATATTCTTAAGGAGTTTCAATAAGGCGTATGGCACAAAATGAGAAATTTACCGATGAACTCAGACGTACAGCCGCACCCATTTGGGAAGCAGATCTTAAGCATCCATTCGTCTGTGGTCTTGCTGATGGCAGTCTGCCGACAGAGAAGTTCAAGTTCTACCTGATTCAGGATTACCTATTCCTGCTCGACTATAGCCGCGTGTTTGCTTATGGCGTTATCAAGGCACACGATGAAGCGACGATGGCGATGTTTTCGCAACTGGTCAATGAAACGCTAAACACAGAGATGGATTTGCATCGTGGATATTGTGAGAAATTTGGCATCTCCGCTGCTGAGATGGAAGCCGCCTCGATGGCACCTACTACACACGCATATACGCGGCATGTGCTCAATGTCGCGGAAACCGGCACTTTGGCAGACCTCGTCGCCGGTGTACTACCGTGTCAGTGGGGCTACGCCGAAATCGGCACAACGCTTGCTGAGCAGGGCGGTTCACCAGAACCTCTCTATCAGGAATGGATTGACATGTACGCCTCTCCCGAATTTCTGTCATTAGGCGAGTGGTTACGCGGTTTACTCAACGACCTCGCAGCGGAGTATAGCGTCTCTGAGAAAGAACGGATTAAAAACTACTTTTTGCAGAGTAGTCGTTATGAATACCTCTTTTGGGAGATGGCTTACACGCAAGAGGTCTGGAAAATTTAGCGCATTATCCAATCTTAACAATCTCCGCAGTCGTTTCATTATCGCGCAAACTGGAGAGATCGTACCCTCGCAGTGCGCATTCCAAAAACAGGGTTTCGTCACCTGTCGATTTCAGTGAACTGCCCAAAAATACCGGTTCTGTTGAGGCGGTCAGTAGCTGTTTTCTGGATTCTCGCCAAACTGCCTACTATAGTGCGTCTTGTTCCGACTCGGCAGTCGTTCCTGACGTTGACTGCGCACAACGAAAGCCGTAATCATAGATTGTGTTTGTCGGCGAGAGCAGTAAGCGATGGGTGACGCAGATACCTTTTTCGGTAGCACTCCAACCCCCACCACGTAACGCCCTTATCGGGATCGTTTCAATGTCTGTGAAATTGGCTGTCAACCAACCAATCTCATTCGTTCCGGCGCGCGGATTCTTGCGAGGCGTGGCGAAGAAAAAATCATCGTCGTAAAGATCAAGACACCATTCCCAAACGTTGCCAGTTATATCGTACAAGCCGTAACCGTTAGGTGAATACTTACCGACAGGGGTGGTATCTCCTACTTTTCTATCATAGTTGGCTTTAGTCGTATCGCTCGTATCACCCCACGGATAGTTCTGATTCGCAAGCCCGCCGCGTGCAGCGTATTCCCATTCAGCTTCTGTCGGGAGCCGTTTCCCTGACCACAAAGCGTAAGCCATCGCCGCAAACCAACTGACGTAGACGACAGGGTGATTCGCTTTTCCTTCGGGGTAGGTATTGCCATCCCAATGCTTTAGGTAGTCTCCGTCGTGAAACCTATCCTTAATATGCGATTTTTGCCACTGTGGGTTTTCAACCAGAAACTGCTGGTATTCAAGATTTCTCACGGGGTGTGTGTCAAGATAAAAAGCGTTGACGCTTCCGATCTCAAGGTTGCCAGCGGGGATTAACACCATGTTCTTCATCAAAAACAGTCCTTATAATGGGATAGCGACATGAAATACGCTACCTTTCCCTAAAGAGCTTTCCAGCCAGATCCGTCCATTGTGGCGGAGCACGATATGTTTGGTGATTGCCAACCCTAATCCTGTGCCTCCCATTTCACGGGCGCGCCCTTGGTCCACACGATAGAACCGCTCAAACACACGCTGTTGGGATTCCATCGGGATACCGATACCTGTATCTTGGACACACATGATAATTTCTTTTGAGGCTATATTGATGCCTTCAAATGTTTCACTCGTGTTAATCTCTGCCGAGACGGTAATTATGCCACTATCTGGCGTATATTTAATGGCGTTATCAATCAGGTTTACGAGCACCTGCATGAACAGCTGTTGATCGACGCTAACCTCTGGCAGATTTTCAGGTATCTCCCATTTTAAAACCAATGCGGACTCTTCTAATAGCGGTTCAAATACCTCTAAAATGGGTTCATGGAAGGTGTTAAGATGACAGCGTGTGCGTTTCAATTCGACATCACCAGACTCAAGCCGAGAGAGTTCGAGCAGCTCCGAGATCAATCTTGAGAGCCGAGATGAATGATTCAGGATTTTCACGATAAACTGCTCGCTTGTCTTTGATCGCGGTGTATCCTCATTCAGTAAAGTTTCGGCGTAACCTTGGATTGTTGTGAGCGGGGTACGCAGTTCGTGCGAGACGTTCGCGACAAAGTCGGCGCGGATGCGCTCCAACTGCCGCTCCTTGGTCACATCGTGGATGACAATAACGTACTCTTCACCCGTGGAGACCGGGACAACTGTAACCTCTGCTTCGGGTTCCGTTAGGTTACCGAGTCGGATTTCTGCGAACGCGACAGTTTCTGTCTGTTCTGCTGCCTGCAACAGCGTTTGGAGTTCGGGGATCCGATTGATTTCGATCAGCGCTTTGCCGACATAAACATCCGGGAGGGACAACATAGAGATAGCCATAGAATTGGCATAAGTAATTTCAAACGCACCATTTACGAGTAGAACGCCTTCACCCATGTCTGTCAGGATGGTTTCCAAACGTCGGTGTTCCTCCGAAATCTTATCAATCTGTTCTTGTACCCTGTCTGTCATGAGATTGAAATTTTGTGAGAGTTGCCCGAGTTCATTTTTAGAATCGACAGGGACACGCGAGTCTATATTGCCAGCCGCAACAGATTGCGTCATCTGCGTTAATTTCTCAATCGGTTTTGTAATAATTTTGGTGGAGAAAACGCTGAATACGATTGTAAGAATTAAACCCGCTACACTCGCAAACAGGAGTATCTGTCGGAGATTGCTGATTGCTGTATTGACGATTTCCATCGGCATCGCGACACGACAAATACCAATTAATGTTTTCTTTTCATCGGATGAGGCTTGTGGGCTGGCATCGCGATATATTGGCATTGCGTAGTAACGGAATTCTGTCTGGGTGGTATCGCTGTATCTATCCCGAATGCCACTACCGAATTGGAGGGCATCTTGAACTTCTGGACGTGTGAGATGGCTATCCATCGCGCGTAGTGCTGTGCTATCGCGTTCTGTATCGCCCCAGACAGTTCCATCTGCGCCGATGAACGTTAACCGAGCGTCGCTTGTTTTTCCGAGTCTGTCGACGAGAGAATCTATCGCGTGGTAGGTGAAATTGTTCTGAGTGGGGAGTTTTTCGATAAGGAATTCCGCGGTTAATGCCGCCTGAGTTTCTAATTCACGCGTAATCCGCGTGCTCATGGAATCCTTGAGCATCGCACTGAGGTAGAGATACATCGCAAACAACACCAAAAGCACAATGCCGATATACCTGAGTGTTAATTGTGTGCGGATGTTCATCTCTGATTGTCCTTAGGTGTTGCTGTTAGTTATTTTTATTGGTTTGAAGTTTTTCGCACTGCTGACGCGTGAGGGGCAGACCTCATGTTATAAGTCATATTTAACATAATGATAGCACAATTTCTGCCTAACTTACAAGCCGAAACTTGCTGGATGCGTACTTCTTTTCTTGACATCTAAACCAAGTACTGCTAAACTGGAAACCAGAGTCTGAACCAATTGGTTTGTAGGATATTGCTTGCAAGCCCGTTCTATAAAGAAAGGTTGCGATTACGCCTAATAGGAAATACTCATGAATATCCGATTTGAAGGAATTTTTACACCAACAGTAACGCCGCTTGACGAAAAAGAGCGCGTCGATGAACGCGGGTTCGTCACTCAACTTAACCGCCTGATTAACAACGGCGTTCACGGTATCTATCTACTTGGGAGTTCCGGTGAATTTACGACGTTAACAAATACAGAACGCGAGCGAGCACTGGACATCGCCCTCAAAACAGTTGCGGGGCGCGTTCCTGTTATCTGTTGTGTAATGGACACAAGCACCCAACGCGTTATCCAAAATATTGAGATTGCCGAACAGTTCGGCGTTGATGCAGTCGCTACGACACCGGGCTACTATTACCCCTCCACCGACGATGCGGATCTGATCGAATTCTATCAAACAGTCGCCGCCAGTACGGATCTCCCTGTTTTCGTTTATAATATCCCTTCAACCGTTAAAACCTTCATTAAGCCGGAAATCGTCGTCGAACTCGCTGATACCTGTGAGAATATTGTCGGTGTTAAGGACAGTACTGGCGATTGGACCAACTCGCTTAATCTTATAGCACTGCTCGGCGACCGGACAGATTTCTCTATCTTCCTCGGCTCGCATGTCGCACTCGGTGCAGCCCTCCTATTCGGTGCGGACGGTGGAGTTGTCTCGATCGCGAACGTTGCACCGAAAGAATCGGTCGCGCTCTACAATGCGGCGAAGGCACGCGATATTGATGAAGTTCATCGGTTACAAAAATGGATGCTTCAGCTGAGTAAGATGTATACTTACGGACAAGGTGTCAGCGGTATGAAGGCGTGCTTGGAAATCTTAGGGGTCTGCAGCGCACGCACAACAAGCCCGCTACTCCCGCTTACTGATGCCGAGAAAGCCGAACTTCGGCAGCTACTTGAAGAGTTGGGGGTGCGTGAATAATGGAGATACAGCCGATCCGTAAACCGATCAATGCCACGATAGAGGTCCCGGGTTCTAAGAGTTATACCAACCGAGCATTGCTGGTCGCTGCAATGGCACGCGGCACCTCGACACTAACAGGCGCGCTTTTTAGCGATGATACACGTTATATGTCCGCGTCGCTGCGAAAACTCGGAGTCAAAATTGATGCTGATGAAAAACAAGCAAGGTTCGATATCCATGGAAACGGGGGCGATATTCCAGTTTCCAGCGCGGATCTCTACATCGGAAACTCTGGCACCACTTCGCGCTCGCTTACCGCCTACGTTTCTTTGGGACACGGTAAATTTATCATTGATGGCGATGAACCGATGCGCCACGGGCGTCCTATCGCGGACCTACTTGACGCACTCAGACAAATCGGAGTTTCGGCGCGCACCCAATTTGAGAACGGACATCTCCCTGTCATTATTGAAGCAGACGGACTTGAAGGTGGAAAAACCCAGCTGGATATCAGTAAGAGCAGCCAGTTCTTAACAGCATTGCTGCTCATCGCGCCTTATGCAAAAAACGGTATGGAGATTGAGGTCCTCGGTAGCCGAACAATGCCTTATATTGACATCACACGATCCGTCATGACAGCGTTTGGTGTACAGGTCATAAGCGAGGACTACAAGTTTTTTCGGATTGAAGGTGGACAGCAGTATCAGCCGCGGGTCTATAACATTGAGCCGGATGCCTCTAACGCCTCTTACTTCTTTGCTGCCGCTGCACTCACCGGTGGACGTGTCACTGTCCAACACCTAAATTTAGATTCCGCACAAGGGGATCTCCAGTTTATACATATCTTAGAACAGATGGGCTGTCAGACAAACGTTTCTAACACAGGTATTACCGTTACTGGACCGCGCTGCCAATTAAAAGGCGTTGATGTTGATATGCGGACGATTTCGGATACTGCCCTGACCCTTGCTGCAATCGCACCTTTTGCTGATAGCAAAGTAACCATCCGAAACATTGAACACACGCGCTGGCAAGAGACCGATCGGATTCATGCGATGGTAACGGAACTAAGGAAGCTCGGTGTTCCTGTAGTTGAACACCAAGACGGACTCGAAATCTCACCTGCCTCTATTACTCCCGCAGCGATTGACACTTATGAAGATCATCGCGTAGCGATGGCGTTTTCGCTCGTCGGTTTAAAGGCGAACGGGATTCGGATTAAGGATCCAGAGTGTGTTAACAAGACGTTCCCTGATTATTTTGAGGTGCTGGAACAGTTGTACGCTTGAGAGCGATTCTTTTTCATTCGCGAAATCTGTTTGGAACAGAGTTGAACTCGCGTTTTAAAACCAAGTGCTAATCAAACCTAAACCTTGCCCGGAATTCCCCTAAAACGGCGATCCCACCAGCGTAAAACAGCATGGACAACGGAATCAAAACCCAAACTGAGAGAAATCCCTTTAACAATACCAAACCGACTCCCATCACAGCAGCGAGAAAGCCTGCTTTCAGAAGTGTTCGTATGATGCGGGATGTCTCGCGAAATTTAACGATATTTCTTGAGATATAGCCGATCCCAACGATGAGTATGTATGCTTCACTGATAACCATCGCTATTGCTGCACCGACATGGCTGAAACGTGGGATCAGATATAAATTCAGGCAGATGTTCAAGAATGCCGTTGTCCCCATGAGCACTGAGAAGGCACGTCGTTTATCTGTAGCTCGTAGGACTGCCAGGACTACCGTTGTTATGAAGATAAGGCCACCCGACCAACTGAGCCATTGAAGTGCCGTTGCGATTTTATTTACTTGCTCCGAGGTATAAGTCGGAAATAATACCCCCGCAATTTCGGGAGATAGTGTTGAAAGCCCGACCGCAAACGGAAGTCCGCACAGTATCATCCATCGCATACCGAACGTGTACGCGCTTGGGAATCTCCCCTTCTCTCGCTCCCAAGCCCGCGATAGCACTGGAAACATAGCACCCATCATAAACGCGCCCGGCAGTATCGTGAAGGCGTTGACAATGGTATATGCCAACCCATACCATGTGTTAGCATCTACACCTTCTGAACTTAACTTTGACAGCATGATCGCATCTACACGAAAATAGAGTAGGTTGAAGAGATTGCCGATAGCAAACGGAAGTGCCTGCTGCATCAGCACCTTTACCGTTTCTCGGCTGGGTTGGAACCGGAGCGGCGTGAAGCGAAATCGGGTGAACCCAACGCTCAAGACGAGGTTAACGCAACCTGCTGCCAACATTATCTGACAAACATCCACCGGACCATATCCAAAGAGGATCGCTGCACCACTGACGAAGAGGAACATGCCACGCTCGGCAATCACAGTGAGTGCCTCGTATGTCATCTCCTCGTGTGCGCGGAAGACACACCGGTACAACTGTGCAATGGAATTAGCGATCTCTGCCAATCCTAAGAAAATGATCATCTCTACAATTATCGGAGTGTAGAGGAAAATACCGCTGATAAGCATGAGACTGTATGCAATGATTGATAGAATCCCGCGAACAATGAGCGCATTGCCGAGATAGTGTCGTGTCTGCTCCAGGTGCAGCGTCATCTCTCGGATCAGCGGGTTTTGTATGCCGAGTTCTGTCAGGATTGCAATCAGGTTGGTCAGCGCGATTGCAACAAAATAGCCGCCGAGTTCACTTTCAGTAAAATAACGTTGCATCAGCCAGACTGTTATTACCAGTGAACCGAGGCGGCCGATAAGGTGCGCGCTAAAAAGGCTGGATGTGTTTTTAAAGATACGGTTCATCTATGCTGCAGCTGCGAGAGTTGTTCGAGAATCAATTCCCGGGCAGGACGATCCGAATTGCGTTTACCGATATAGAGCCATTTTAAGTTACCCGCTTTATCGACTATGAAGGTCGCAGGTAGGTACATATCCCGACGGTGGAAGTGATACGGTTTGACAATACCGTAAGATTCATGAACAGAAGAACCCGGATCCGCAAGCAGCGGAACGTCCATCGTTTCAGTATCCTTAAATTTCGATATGACTGAAAGCGGTTCCGGTTTAATCACTGCAACAACAGTGTCATATTTTTCGTTGAATAGTTTTTGATCGGTCGCAAACTGCGCCGTGTAATTCGCACAAACCGGTCAGTACGTCTGAAGCAATAAACTGACAAGGACGTTCTTCTTTCCTCTATAATCCGAAAGTTTGAACTGTGTTTTGCCGTCCGCTTCAATGAGGTTAAAATCTGGGGCAGATGAGCCGATAGGTAAAGGCGTGTTCCGCTTAAGTTTGGCGAGTGCTGTTGTGAGTTCTTCTAATGTCGGATTTTCGGTTTCACCGGAGTGTCTCCATCGCACGTACCCTGATTTATCAATAATGAACAATCCGGTTTCTTCTACTTCGGATACTTGTCTCGACACTACCGTCGTGTTATATTTTAGCATGAGTTCTTCGCTGATTTCTGGGGCATCCGACTTTGACTCAGGTACCATATAATTTATGACATACACGTTTGATTTGCCGTGCAAATTTTCTGCGTATTCAATATCTGTGGCAAGCTCGGAACCAAACACGCTGTCGCCGATTTCTAAAGTGTGGCCGGTTGTTGTGATACCTATAGAGAGCAATAGGATAAGTAAACATCTGCAGAAATGAGTAAATATCATAAAAAACCTCCTTAAAGCATTCCTCTTAAAGTCTCCTGATAAGGGGCGGGGAATGCCCATAAGGCATTCATACCGTTGATTCTGATTCTTTAGGGGGTTAAAAACACCGAAATTACTATTTTTCCGTAAGTCCTAATCAGTATAGCCCAACTCTAACATAGTTTGGCACCAAAGTCCAGTAGTCATCAATATCGCCTGTTTGGAGTCGTTGTTTTCCAAGACAAGCAATAGCTGCACCCCGTGGAACATTGAAAATAGGATCCGCAAAGTGAGCACGCTCGCCGAGTCTTTCGCGGACTGCCTCCCCGTACGTCGCCAGTCCATCACCAACAAAGTTAAAAGTAGTAGGTACACGCCGTTGTGCCGTCATTTCACCAAGCCGATCAAGGAAAGCATCAATCGGTAAGCAGATATCTTCGCTGAGACGTTGCCATTCGGACCCGCCTTCAAAAATAGCACCATAGATTTCACTTCGCCGCGCGTCAAGGAGCGGACAGATGATGCTGTTTGTCCATCGGAGATTATAGGCGATTGCTTCCAAGGTTGAGACACCGACAATCGGTTTGTCGAGCGCGTAACAGAGCGATTTAATCGTCGCAACACCGATACGGATACCAGTGAACGAACCGGGGCCAATGCCGACGGCGCATCCA
Source organism: Candidatus Poribacteria bacterium (assembly GCA_022394775.1). GTDB lineage: Bacteria > Poribacteria > WGA-4E > WGA-4E > WGA-3G > WGA-3G. Next base: position 15,493 of record JAGFCB010000154.1, on the reverse strand, counting down.
TCTAAAGTGTCTGCAGTAATATCGCCCCATTTCAGGACACCGTCAATCGCAGGCATGAGTCTGGAGGAGTGTGCTTGGACGATATTGAGGGTATGTTCAGCGACTAAATTGTCGCCATCGATTAAGGCGACGCTGCCAATAGGGGTTGAGGTATCAATACCTAAGATTTTCATTTGTTATATCGAAAAGTGTGTTGATAAAATGGTTCTGGGTACTCAGTTTTTTAATTCAGACGTGAAAGCAGTTTTTGGAGTTGTTGTATATTTCGCTCGACTGCTGCCGCATCCGGGGGTTCCTTCGCAAGTTGAAGATATGTTTCAAAAGCGGTGATGCTCTTATGATACGCGTGGTTTTTGTAGTAAAGATAACCGAGCGTGCGGTAATCCCCAGTAGCCTCTGGGAGCAACCACATAATGCGTTCGGCGGCGGTAACCGCTTTATCATACTTCTCAAGAAGTGTATAGGCACGCGTTAGATTTCGCAAAATACGCGCTAAAATTTCTTTATCCGTGGCTTCGGCTAACATACTCGGTGCTAACGACACAGATTCCTCAAAATTGGCTTGAAGTTTTGAGCGAAGCGTATCCTCAGTCATAAGCATCCCGTTTTCAAACACATCGAGGAGAATATCTAAATGTTCAAGTCGGTATTTGACGAGGAAATGCCCCGGAAAATTGATGCCAACGAGCGGAAGCCCTGCACGTCTACCGACTTCAATATAGACGACCGCTAACGTAATTGGGATCCCCGTCTTTTGTTCCAGAACGATGTTGAGAAAGTTGTTCCCCAAGGCGTAGTAATTGTCGATATTTCCTGTGAACCCTTTTTCTTCAAAGAGATAGCGATTCAGTTCAGCGATGTGTTGCTCAGGTAGCGTAGTCGCTTGGATCTGTTCCCGAACTGCGTCTGCCATTTCATCCAATTGCCGAAGATATGCCTCAATATTGAGTTCAGGGTACTCGCCTTGCGCGATAAGCAGCGCGCCCATTGCGAGCTGCATTTCGCTATTATCAAGGTTAGCGAAGGAAAAGAACGGATCTGTTTTCGGGTTTCTCATTATTTTTCTGAAAGAAAGCAAATTTTTCTTGCATTCCTTGGGAATGTGTGATATAATTAAAACGATCTTTAATGTGGGGGATTAGCTCAGCTGGGAGAGCGCTTGCATGGCATGCAAGAGGTCACCAGTTCAAGTCTGGTATCCTCCACTTTTTATTTTCTCTACTGCGGTGTTTCTTCTGTTTTCTTGTTAGTTTGTGGCTTCGTTATTTTCCGCGGGACACCGTTATCCAAGATGCCCAAAAGCGTTAAATGGAGTTGGGCTTGCGTCGGTAATATCTCAATCAATGCTGCCTCTGCCTTATCAATTTCCCCTTGTGTTTCTTTGCGTTTTACCCGAAATGCTTCCAAGGTTTCTTGAATCTCCGCGTCTGTAGCAAGCGAGTCCTTTGCAAATCGGTTTAAAGTTTTCAAGTCTTTGACTGCCTGAATCTCCTTTTGGCGTTTCAACTCCCATAATGCTTTAAGTTGGGTCTGATGTTCGGGTGTTACGCCAAGATCCGCCCATGTTCTTGCCTGTGCATTTTTATTCTCCGCCTTTTGCGCCCACGCGATAACACCGAAAAGTGCGACGCATATAAGGATACCTACGGTTCGTTTTATCCAAATATGTCGGTAGTGTCGGTACCGCTTACCATTTTTCATGATTCCCTCCAGTTATTATAGGTGTAGAAGTTCTTATATCATAATAACACAGGAGGCGACGGATGTCAAGCGTAAACCTAATATCTACAACGGGCAAAAAAACGATTTCACTTGACAAAAAATACCATATCTATTAGAATTGTTTGTAACATTATACCTCAAACGTCTATACACTACACAGAGACGTTCTTGGATGCAAAGGAGGGCTGGATGCTTTATAAAGGGTTACAATTGGATCGGTTTCAGGAAGAAGCGATCGCGGCAATTAATCGGGATACTTCGGTTATTGTCACCGCACCGACGGGTGCCGGCAAAACTGTTATCGCAGAGTACGCTGTCGAAAAATGCATCGCGGAAAACCGCCGCGTTATCTACACCGCACCGATCAAAGCCCTCAGTAATCAGAAATATCGAGACTTTTATGCTGAATACGGGGACAAAATCGGCATTGTTACCGGTGATGTAGTCCTAAATCCGTACGCCCAAGTATTATTGATGACAACCGAGATTTTCCGCAATACCATCTTTGATAGTATTGAACGGTTACAGGATGTCTCTTACGTCATTTTTGACGAAATTCACTATATTAATGATATTGAGCGCGGCACCGTCTGGGAAGAGAGCCTTATTTTCGCCCCCCAACACATCAAATTTGTCTGCCTGAGTGCCACAATCCCGAACATCAAACCCTTCGCGGAGTGGATGCAAAGCGTCCGAGATATTGACATTGAGGTCGTCGAAGAATTAAAACGACCCGTCCCTTTGGAGCATCATCTCTATTTTAAAGATTACGGTATTGGCAATGTAAAACATATGGGGGCACTTCGGAACAGAGCATCCCGCGATGGACGTAAACGCAGAAAATCTGATCAGCTTAATGATAAACCTGTAAAAGGACTTCCATCTGATTTTATACAGACACGACTTCTGCCACATCTCCGTCGTGAGAAGCAGCTGCCCTGCCTCTATTTCTGTTTTAGCCGAAAGGGGTGTGAGGAAAACGCTTCCGCATTCGTATTTGAATCGCAGCTGCAATTGCTGAATAAAAAACAGAAAGTAGAGATTTTACGGCAATTTGACCAACTCTGTGTCCAATTTGACATCGTTGAAGAAAAAAAGATTACGGAATTCCGTAAACTAATTAGCTGCGGGGTCGCCTATCATCACGCGGGGATGCTACCGACGCTCAAAGAGGTCGTAGAAAGGCTGTTCACTTCCGGGTTAATCCAACTCCTCTTTACCACTGAAACATTTGCTGTCGGTATTAATATGCCTGCCTGTACTGTCGTCTTTGATAGTCTTAGGAAATTTGACGGTATCGGATTCCGTTATCTCAAAGCACGGGAATATCACCAGATGGCAGGACGTGCTGGCAGACGCGGGATTGATACGATCGGGTACGTTTATGCACAAATTGTACCCAAATACGCCGATTCAGGTGAGATTAAAGGCGTTGTTGCTGACAAGATAGAGCCGATAGAAAGTCAGTTTAATCTCTCCTATTCCAGTATTCTTAATCTGTATCAGAAATATGGTGATGACATATACGATGTTTATACGATGAGTTTAAGCAATCATCAGAATCGCGTACGGGTGGCGAATCTCAACAAACAGATCTCGGTTAAAACAGAGAAACTCCAAGCACTACCTGAGCCAGAGTGCATCCATGACGGTATTGAGGGAATCAAGCAGATTGAAGAACATTATCGGCTGAAACGAGATCATAAAATAAAATTACAGAATTACCATATACATATAGCACAGATCAAATCGGAAACGCGGAAGAAGAAGCAGGAAAAAGAACGCGTTAAAAGATTGAACGCTGTTCAGAAAAAAATTATTCTGCTGCAAAGGGAAGCCGAGCAGAGTCTTTGTGAGGGATGTCAGCACTTGCAAACATGCACAGACAGATATTATACTATCCGTAGAGAAGAAAAGCGACTTCGGAAATTTAAAAACAGAACGACTTATATTGAGAATGATCCCAGACGACAAATAGCGGCGCGACTGAAGGTCCTTGAAGAATTGGGGTATATTGAGGCACAAACACTTCTACCACGCGGCAGCGCTGCCGCACATATCTATGGGTATGAAGTCCAGTTCACCCAATTGCTGTTTAGCGGTGTTTTTGAAAAACTTACAGAAGACGAAATTAACTGCCTCATGGTAGCGATCGTCTCTGAACCGCGTAAAGATGGTTACTTTAAACGACTCAAAGATGAACGTTTATTAGACATACTGTACGCTGTCAGTTCTGAAATCTCATTTATCCAGCAGTTAGAGGTCAAGCACAAGGTAACGGAAATTACGCCTGTGTTAGAGTTCCGGCTTTGTACCGCAATGTTGGCATGGAGCAGCGGTTGTGAGTTTGATCAGCTTGAAAAATACGCACATATAGATGCTGGCGACTTCGTCCGAACCTTTCGACTCGTCATTGATCAACTCCGCCAAATCCGCCGTGCTATGAGGAGCCATACTGCCCTCGTGGAAAAACTCAATCGGTGCATCGAAAAGATTAATAGAGATGTTGTTGATGCCGAGCGGCAATTGCGGATCGGGCAGGAAAGTCTTGATGAAGCAACAACAGCCGATGTTGCTGATGCCAGTGAGTCGCCTTCTATTGCGTCTGAGGAATCCGATAATATAGAAACGGAAAGTACGGTTCTGACCAAAAAGGCTGAAACTGAATAGCCCTACATACCTGAAAGAAAATACAGGATTATTTAGTTCTCGGTTTTTTTTCTTCAATTTTGGATGCCCCAGGCCCCGCAGGTGCAGTTTGGAACCGCACCGGACTTGAAAAAGAAGATTCAAAAATTTAGAAAATCCAGTAATTTATCTAAAACTAAATAGTCCTGAAGAAAATACTTGTAGTGTAAGATAATCTGTAGTAGAATGGTACGATAACATACATAGATGCCGGATATGCAAACGTGTTGCGACACAATGTGCGGAAATACCGGTAGCTTGATAAGTACAAAGGAGAGCCACATGGCAAATCAAGATTTCAATTTCAGTGGTGCCGTAATAGTGCGCCAGGCTGAAGAAGATGATGCGGGACATTTACAGGCATACTGTTTTCCTGAAAAGGGCAAGATGGAGGTTTTGCAAGAATTGCAAGACGATTTGGCTGAAGATAGCCAGACACAACGACTCGTCGCTGAAGTCGGCGGATACCCGATTGGACAAATTTCCATCACTCGGGACGCTGCTGATTCCGAAGTCGCTGAAGTCGGCGGTCTTGCTGTATCCGCGCCTTTTCGTCCATTAGGGGTCGCTGACCATCTCATGGCGGCTGCTGAGACTGCAGCAGAAGAAGATGGCCTGAAGACGCTCGAAATTGAACTTCCCAACTCCGAGACGAATGTTATACAGAGGTATAAGGATTGGGGATTCACTGAAAAACCGCTCGTTGTTCTTCAAAAGTCGCTGAACTCGGTGCCGGAAGATGAAGAAGTCAATGAGGATGATGCGAATGAAACCGCCGAAGTTGCAGAGGAGAGCGCAGCTGTTGACGCAGGTGGTGAGCAGCAGGAACTGCTTAGTAACTAAAATATTAGGAAAACTTATGCATTTCACTTTGTTGTAGGCGCACTTTGTGAGGTGCTTCGCTTTAGATGGCGCGCATCCCTGAATTGTGCCTACAAACAGGTGAATTTGCAAGCACCTCCAGTGGAAAGGCAAGCAGCTCTCGCGCTAACCTCATAGGGGAATTGAATATGAAGAAAATATGGCTTGTTTTTGTACTCGTCCTTTTTGGTGTTGGCTGCGGCACCCAGAACGAGAACCTCGCGAAGGGCAAAGAATTGATTAAATCGGATAAACGGCGTAAAGAAGAACGCGCTGTCCGGGAATTTAAACTTGCACTTCAACAGAAGATTGATAACGCTGAAGCATATTATTTGCTCGGGCTCTATAACTCTCAGGAATTTTACGAGCCGAATACGGCTGATTGGGAAGAGGCATCGATTACTGAACGCGGCAAACAGATGTTCCTTGCTTATCAAGAAGAAAAAAGTAAATATCTTGAGAGACTCGTTTTTGAGACGCTCCGTGATGATGACTTGGATATCCAAAACGCCGCGCTTGATGCCCTAAAACGCGTTTATAAACAAGGAGACCAGAAACGGCTCCTCAGTCAACTTCAAAAGGCGATTAAGTCGAGTGACAATCGCGATAGGCATAATGCGCATTGGGTCCTTGGACACCTTGGCAAAGATGACCCAAACACGATTGTACCGATCCTTGTGAAGCTTCTGGAACACAGACGCACCGAAACCCGTTTGAATGTTGTCAAGGCACTCGGGGAAGTTGGAAGTGAAGCCGCTATTCCAGCACTCGCCGCGCGCATTGAATCCGGATCCGCTAAGTGGAAACGCGACCGAGAAGAACCTGAAGTCCGTCAACTCGCTGTGGAAGCCCTCGGAAAAATCGGCGGGGCTGCTGTGCCTGAGTTAGTCAAAATTGTGGAAAACAAAGGATCATCACTGCGCGTTGATGCGATCCGCGCCTTAGCAGTCCTCGGCGACGAAAAAGTTGTGGAGCCGCTCTTAGACGCTTTGCAAGAACAGAGCAGTCGGGATGTTGTTATTCCTCTGAATTAAATCGCGAGTCGGACTCGCACTTTTCGGCGCACCTTATAAACCGAAACCTTGTAGCAAATGGGAAGGAGAAAAATGAACAGGTTCGACAAACTTCACTACTTGATGTTTATCGTGCCGCTTTTGGCTGTAATCGTCGGACTCGGCTGCGACAATCAATATTACGATGAACATTTGGAAATGCAAGTGCAACAGCTGGACAGCGACCTCAAAGACCGTTGGTCGACGAGTGGAGTTGTCGTCTTAGAAACTACGCCAAATGGACCCGCAGATAAGGCGCAACTTGAGAGGGGCGAACTCATCTCTTATGTTATCGCAGAATATCCGATCCGAAGCCCTGGCGACTTTAACAAGGCACTGAAAAGCGGGTTAGATGAAGACAATAACCTTATCCTTCATTTAAAAGATAAACCGCCACTTCGCATCTCTCTCCGTAGACAAGGCGATAAAGTTGGATTGAGTGTAACAGGCAATGGCACCGTGCGCGTTGAAGATATTCGTCCGGGAACCCCTGCCGCGAACGCTGATATTCAGGTGGGCGACGTTGTTGAAAAGATTGTTGACGAACGTAAAATTTACAGCCTTGATGATTATAAAAAAACGATCGGAGAACTCTCTAAACAGTCCGTTAAATTCCGAACCACTGAATTGATAGGTGTGAAAATTGCCGCTGTGAGCGCACTTGGCGATTTGGGAGATGTCCGAGCAATCGAACCGTTGGTGGATATTTTCAGAAACAGTACAGAACTTTCGCTCAGAAAGGCATCAATTAGCAGTTTACAACGTCTCGTTGAACTGAGCGTTCTCAACGAACTCTTCCAGCAGTTTCAACGTGCCAATGTAAACCAACTTCCTGCCGATAGCCTTCAGGCACAGCAGCTTGAATCCGCTGGGATCCTTGGCTTACTTATCGTGGATCGCGTTGAAAACACTGCTACCCTTAAAGCCCCATTCGGAACGCAGTTCAGACATAGATCTGAGGCGCTTTACCAGAAAATTAACGAAGGGCAACTTGCAGAACTCGCTCAGGAATACATTCAGATCAAGGTGGAACCGGAGCAAGAAATTCGGCGTGCCTGTCTCGCTATACTCGGAACGCTTAAGCCGGTTTCTGCGATTGATGCGCTCATCGCTGTTCTCGAAAATCCGACAGAAATCCCTGGCATCCGTTTCCAAGCAGGCGTAACACTTAGGCAAATTGGTGAACCCGCTGTTGAGGCACTTATTGCTGCTTTTGAAAGTGGGGATACCAGCACGCAAGACATCGCCGCCTCTGCCCTCGGCGGGATCGGTGGTGTTCAGGCACGGGATCGGCTCATTAAGGCGTTGGAAAACACCAGTGAATCCGCAATTCAGCTCACGCTTGTTGATGCAATTGCCCAAATCGGTGATGCACCTTCAATACAAGCACTTGAGCGCCAGCGTCAACAGTACCAAGATGACGATGACAGCGGTATCCGCATTTTTTTGGATGAAGTCTTCAAAAATTTAACGCAGAAATCAATGTAATTTGTCCGGAGGCTCGCTAACGGAGTGTAGGCTGCTAATGAAAATTGGACTCATTTCAGACTTACACACAGACGTTACGCCTTTGAACAGAGCAATTGTTCCGCATCTTATTGATGCGGTAAAGGCGGCACAACTTGATGTTTTTGTGCTTGCAGGTGATCTCGCCCGCCATTTGGTTCAACTCTCTGAAACACTTAACGCATTTCAGCTTGCAGATTTAGCGTGTGAGAAATTGTTTGTTCCCGGCAACCATGACATCTGGGCAATTGAAACACCCGATGTCACAAGTGAACAGAAATGTGAGATTATTTCAACACTCTGTTATGAGTGTGGGTTTCATCCGCTCACGGAGCAACCCTTTATCAAGGAGCAGATCGGTTTCTGTGGAACTATCGGTTGGTACGATTATAGTTTCGCACCGGATGGATATGACTTCTCTGATGCCCAATATGCCGAAAAAGAATTGATGGGCGCGGTCTGGAATGATAAGCGGTATGCGAAATGGTCGGATACGGATCCTGTTATTGCGGGACGTTTTGAGGCAGAACTCAACGCACAGGTTGCCTCCGTCCGAGACGAAGTATCGAGGATCATTGTTGTTACGCACCACGTTCCTTTTCAGGAGTGTATCCAATACCGAGGTGAATTGCCGTGGGATTTCTTTCGCGCATTCATGGGAAGTAAACGCCTTGGTGATATCTGTTTGGAGGAACAGCGTGTCACACATGCCCTCTTTGGGCATACGCATCAGGCACTGGATATGCAAATTCGCAATCTGCGAGCTATTTGTGCACCTGTCGGCTATCTCCAAGAAAAACCGACGGTGGGTTTACGAGATTATGCGACACAACGTTTGGTTTGTTTTGAGATATGATTAAGTTCGGAAGAGAGAAAGGAAGTCAATGCAGGCTGGGTTTGGAACCCAGCCTTCTCTGGATGTCTCGTTAATTGCAGGTTTTACTATAAATTCGGAAGAGAGAAAGGAAATCGTTATGGAAATAACCTTAACTAATAGCAACGATGCAGGTGCCCTTGAATTTCCGTGGGGCGCGATTAAATGGCTCTGCAATGATCAGATTGATCCGGAAGCCGAGATGACTTTCGGAGTCGTCTACATTAACGCTGGCGAAGGGAATCCTACGCACTACCATCCGAACTGTGAAGAACTCATCTATGTGCTTTCCGGTGAGTGCGACCACAAATTGGGAGATGAAGTCATCCCGCTCAGACCAGGGATGATGTTGCGGATTCCACGCAACGTCAAACATAACGCCGTCAACACCGGTTGGCAACCTGTGACAATGATTATCTGTTATTCGGATGCTGATCGCCAAACCGTCTTTGAAGAGTAAGCAGGGTATTTGTAGGAGGGATTTGTAATCCCGATCCGATTCTATCAATTTGTAGGAGGGATTTGTAATCCCGATCTTATCCTACGCAAGGGATAATTAATAGGATTTACACATTTCCTCGGCGCGTAGCTCGTAATGAAATGGAGAGCGGATTTGAGAAAAGAACGCCAAAGTTTCAATCCACTCCATTTAACCGCAAGGTAAATTAAAAGATGTCCAAAGAATCCCGCTGCAGTGTCAAAATCTGTGGCATAACCTCTATCCATGATGCACGACTCGCCGCTGACGCAGGCGCAGATTACGCCGGTGTATTGGTTGATGTTGCTGTGTCCGAACGAACGCGCTCCACTGCACAAGCCGTCGAAATCGCGACCGAGAGCCCTATCCCCACCGTACTTTTGCTATATAACCGCACAACATCTGACATCCGAGAGGCCGTGTCACAAATTCAACCGTCTGCTGTTCAACTCCTCGGACAGGAGTCGCCACAACAGGTTGAAGCACTGAAACGTGCTGTGACATGTCAACTCTGGAAATCTGTCTATCTACCTGCTGGCAGTCCAGAGAATGTGGATATGACTGCTGTCCAGGCTGAGATGCAAGCCTATCGCGATGCGGGTGCGGATTTTCTTCTATTCGATAGCGTGGATCTGAGTGGTGAGAAACCGAGATACGGCGGCACAGGCAAAACTTGTGATTGGAATGTCGCCGCTGAGCTAATCACTGAAAGCCCCCTACCGGTATTCTTTGCAGGTGGGATTCGTCCAGAGAACGTCAAAGCTGCTATTGAAACGATCCGTCCGCACGGTATAGATCTCTGTTCCGGTGTCGAAGCATCGAAAGGTGTTAAAGATCCTCATAAATTGGTACAACTGATGGAACAGATCGAACAAGCCAATTGAAAAATAGCGATCAGTTACCAGTCGTCGATTAAAGCGAACTCTGGTTCAACAGCCATCTCTTAACCTTAACCATCAACTCGCCTCCGGTATAAGTGTTAAAGCACGAGTTGATGGTTAAAACTGATAACCATTAAGGAGATTTTTATGAACACTTGTACACAGCCTTTTAACAGTCTTTTTCGGCTAGCTGCTATCGTAATACTTATATGTGGAATGTCTATTATCAGTTTCTCTACCGCGTTCGCTGATGCCCATGAAACTGAAGGCGAAGCGATGGAAGAGAAACCGAAGATTACCGGATGGTTCCAGATTGATGTTGATAGTCTCGGTACCTATTTCTTAGTTGGGGCAAGCCATCCGCTCAGTGGTGGAATTTCATTTGATTCTAATATCTATGTTAATGATCATTTGGGCGAGTTTGACATGGGCATTTCATTCCCTGTTATCGCCAACGACAGCATGGCACTGCTGCTAACACCGATGCTCGGCGTTGGGTTCAATTATACCACGCCAGACGGACCCTATGCCTTATACCCGCAAATCTTTGCGATCCTACCTGCTGGTAAAATCTTCGGTTTCCATTGGACAATCGCCACAGTCAAAACCATATTTGATGATCAAAGTATTAATGAACTCTACAACCGGACTTACATTACCTATGCCTTAAACGATACCATCGCTATCGGTCCACAATTTGAATCCGTCCTCGGTCTCGGCGAGAAGGGCGCGCTATGGGCTCTCAATTTCGGTGGACGTTTGAACATCGGTTATGGTGAAAATAACACACTCGGCTTATATGTCGGGTATGAGACGAAAAAAGATGATGATCAAACCGGACTTACCGGTAGAATGAATTTTACCCGAAGGTGGTAGGCATATTTTCCTATCAATCCGTAGGCGCGCTTCAAACAGATGAGAAGCGCGCCTACACGTTTTATTTCCATAACGCTTAAAAAGAAAAATGATAGATTTATCCAAGCCTATTTTGGCGTATGTAATTCTAATCTTTGCTGCCGCTGTGAATGCTGCCAACGCCCAAGAACCGCTACCCTTAACCCACTTTACAGAATCCATCCAAATTGACGGCTTAAGCAACGAACCCGGATGGCAGCGGATTGAACCCCTTCCTATGATCATGTATAAGCCCATTTATAAGGGCGAACCCACCGAGAGCACTGAGGTCAGAATTGCTTACGATAAGGATTATCTTTACTGTTCAGCACGGTGTTATGATACCGACCCCTCTGGGGTTCGTGTAAACTCGCTCTATCGGGACAGGTCAAGCAAGGATGATAAATTTGGGATCATTCTTGATACCTTCAACGACAAGAAAAGTGCACTGTCATTTTGGACGACACCTGCAGGTATTCGCGGCGATGAAGCCGTTTTTAATGATGGCAAATCTGAGAATAAAAACTGGGATACCTATTGGGATGTCGCCACGGTTCAGAATGAAGAGGGATGGTTCGTTGAAATGCGTATCCCATTCTCCAGTCTAAGTTTTCAGGATGAAGCGGGGCGGGTGAGCATGGGATTAATCGCTTATCGAAATATTGCCCGGAAAAATGAACGAGTTGTCTTCCCGGATTTGTCTCCGGAGCGCGGAATTGATACACCCTCGCGAGCGCATCCTATCGTTTTAAATCAAGTCTACAGTCAAAAACCAGTTTACTTTACGCCTTACGCCATCGGCGGACTCGAACAAACACCCGCGTTAAACGATACCAAAACCGCCTATCATCTCGAAAATGCGTTGGCGAGGAATCTTGGACTCGATATAAAATATAATGTCACCAGCAACCTTACCTTGGACACCACACTGAATCCTGACTTTGCTCAAGCAGAAGCGGATGATCAGCAGGTTAATTTAAGCCGATTTTCACTCTTTTTCCCAGAGAAACGTCAATTTTTTCAAGAACGTTCCGGGATTTTCGCCTTCAATTTCATTGATCGTGCTCGACTTTTTCATAGCCGCCGGATCGGTATTCGGGACGATGAACAAATCCCAATTATTGCTGGCGCGAGACTTGTCGGACGTGTCGGAAGTTGGGATCTCGGTTTTCTTGACATGCAAACCGCACGGAAAAAAGAGAGCCCCACTGAAAACTTCGGAGTACTGCGACTCCGGCGGCAAGTTCTTAATCCGTATTCCTACGCGGGTGTTATGGCAACGAATCGTGTAGATGAAGAAGGAAATTACAACTTCGCCTATGGTGTTGACAGCATTTTGCGACTCTTTGGAAAAGAATATTTGACCCTTAAATGGGGACAAACTTTTGAAGATAAAATCATCCGAAAACAGGCATTCAATTTTTTCGATACAGCGATGTTTCTCGCTGAACTCACCAGGCGCACTGATGTTGGATTTGATTATGAACTCCTCGTGGCGCGAAGAGGCAAGGACTTTTTGCCCGGGATTGGATATACAAAACGAAAGGATTTCACTCAGCTGCAATGGAGTGCTCGTTATGATTGGCTCATGAAAAAAGGAACCTCTATTAGACAGGTGAGTCCGTTAAAATTCGGGGGATTCTTTGTGCTACGGAATGAAGATAATTCAATCGAATCCGCGCAACTGGATTATGATATAGATATAGAGTGGAAATCTGGGGCCGCCGCTGCACTCGACTTTCAAATGGATTATGAAGACCTCCCTGAAGATGAGGATTTTCCGAAAGATACGGTAGTGCCAGCGGGCAGCTACACCACCTTTGAGGCTAAAGGTAAATTTGATATGCCCAGTAGAAGATTGTTCCGCGCTGATTTCGATTGGGCTTTCGGCGGTTTTTTTGATGGATGGCGACTCGAATGTGGCGTTAAACCGACTTGGAATGTGTCCCGACATTTAGAGATGAGCAGCGAATATGAAGTCAATGTTATCCGTTTCCCAGAACGCAATCAGGGGTTTAATGCACATGTCGTTCGACTTCGGACCCGCGCAGCTGTGAACACAGAGATCTCTCTGAATGCATTTGTGCAATACAATAGTGCTAATGATCGCTTCTCAACAAATATCCGGTTTCGATATAACTTCCGTGAAGGGAATGATCTATGGTTAGTTTACAATGAAAATCTCAACACGGACAGAAAAGATAAAATACCAAGGAAATTATTGACAAGGGGACGCACAGTGTTACTAAAGTATACGAATACATTTGGCATATAACGCAGACACCATAAATGTGTTTGTCTGTTGCTGTATTCTACTGCAATAGATAAATATGAATCGTCCTGTCTTTCGCTCGCGAGAAAGCTGGGAACGTTTGGACAAGATGTCCGCGTTGACGAATCCAACTGCGGACATCTTCATTCGCATCGAAGACATTAAAACTCGCCACGTCCACAACAAACCATAACCGATCTTTCCCTGAAGTTTCCCACGCTTTTTCAAACGCTTCCCGACTGTCTAACAACTCACCGATATAAACAGGGGTCAATTCTGGGAGATAGTACCTACCCATCTCAGGTTCAGAAAGCACCACTTTGTCGGTAGGTTGCTTCTCGCCTTGAATAGCCGCAAACGCTTCCCGCCATTTCGGTCGCCCACCGTTTTCAATTTTAAAGTAAAGATAGCACTGTGAAAGCAACGATACCACTAACACGCATGGCACAAACATACCGAGTACTTTTCCAGACCTGTCTTCTATCGCCTTCCACACCTGTTCACATGCAACGCCAGTGAGGATGAAATAAGCGGTGGTCGTCCAGAAGAGATAATAGCCAGCGACGTTTTGGAGCTGCGATGCGATAAGAAAAAGCACCAACGGCACACCGGCATAGCAGAGTAAAAAACGCACGGACCTATTGGATGGCATCAGAGCGGCACCAAAGAACGCCGTAACTGCTATCGGAACACTCACGCCTTGCACAAGCGTTAGCACAATATAGAGCGGACTGCGTTGCCATTCATTGCGACCCCACCCTGAGAAGAGATAACCCCGAACTTCTGGAAATACCAAGGCGAATACTGGTATAGCAAACGGGATGAAGAAGATGAGCAGATTTATCCACCGTTTTTTATTACCATTTTCTAATAGACAGATCACGGCGTATACAGCCAACGCTGGAACAATTACAACCGAAAGCGTATGCGAAAGGATTAGACACAAACAGCAGATGAGCGCGCCTATCGTCAGGAGCATAGAATCGCGTTCAAGAGATACATAGAAAAACCATACCGTCAGGATCGCGAACAGAAAGGTAAAAACAGGATAACGCGCATTCTGTGCCCAGAACAAGTGCCAACTTGAGCATGCCACAAACGCGCTACCAAGCAATCCAACCCGCCAATTGAACAGCGTCCGTCCTAATCCGAAGACAGCGGGAATTGAGACGATCCCGACGATGCACGGAATGAAACGACTGCCCCATTCACTATTACCAGCGAATAGGATTGATAACTTTACCGCGAGATACGGAATCGGATTCGGAATAGACCGCCAACTGTCGCTCGAGAAATTTTGCGCGTCCCTGACTGTAAAAACCTCATCAATCCAAAAACTCCATTGTTCTAAGTTCCAAAAGCGGAGTATTGCGCCGAACATCACGACCGTACTCAGCAGCACGATTTGCATCTTTTTTGGGCAATCTTTTGTTGAAAATTTCAGCATTTTTTAAGAGTTATCAGTTATCAATTATCAGTTATCAGTTTTAAGAGTCTGCCTTGCAGTGAGAGTGAGTCGTCATCTATTATCGGTTCCGTGCTTATGGTGTTTACATTACTAAGCACTGAAAATCAGTCAAGCGAATGGACTGACAACTAAAAACTGTCAATTGGCACGCGTTTTGCTTTAAGCGAAAATAGGTGCAAAAGTAAGCATTGGTGAAAACTTATTGTTTATAGCCGAAAATCACTATATCACAAGTTGATGCCAGAGTCAAGGTCCCCATTTTAGACGGACCCTATCGCACCATGATTGTGCATCGTTTAAATTTACACAACCCTATAAGCGCGCTGTGGAGGCGCCTATTAGAAAGGGTAATAACCCTAAACCCGATTTTGAAACAAAAAATCGGTATAAACCTCAAGAGGTAAAATAATGAAGACGTATACATTTTGGTTAGTTCGTTTATTGGTAATAGTTTCTATTTTCGCAGTGGGTAGTGTTCCGATGGTTTACGCGGACGCTCATGAAGCGGGTGAAGAGATGGCGGAAGAAGAAGCTTCTGGTGCTTCCGGATGGTTCCGAACCGATACAGATAGTTTGGGAACGCAGATTTGGGTCGGTGCCAGTCATTCTCCAGATTTCCTCGGGGGTCTCTCCCTGGATACCGATATTTATGTTGTCGGAACATTCGGTGAACTGGATCTCGGACTCGGTATTCCTGTCGTTGATAGCGACGCGCTGTCCCTCAGTTTCTTGCCGATGGTAGGTATTGGATTTGACTACGCTGCCGCGGACGGTCCCTCTTCCTTGATTGCTCCGCA
>JAGFCB010000014.1 GCA_022394775.1 Candidatus Poribacteria bacterium | reverse complement strand
TAGGTCTATGAAAGAACGCCAATCGTCTTTATCTAAACCCGATTTGAAGTCAGATAAGGCAGCGTTATAGGCAAAACGCGCATATCCGCATTGTTGTGAAAACCAAGCCTTTTGTGATTGAGTCGGACGTAAAGCAATCTTATGTGATCGCAATGTCATCTTATGATACCAGTTACCAGTCTTTAACCCCTAACGAGTGGGTAGGCAGACACGTTGCTTTGCAACAACGCTCGTTATGTCTGCCAACTGGTAACAATGATTATACCACAAAAACACCGCTTTCGTCAAATGTTTATTCGTTGTCCAAGCACGAATCAACGGAGTTGGACCCAAAACTAAAGCATTGGGATTGTTAGGTAATTCCCTTCATGCTTTACTATGAATCAATACGCCCAATCTTCATGTGCCAAGGGAGCACGGTTGAGCGTATCTCTATATGTTCGCCATTGTGGTAAGAAACGATCCATTAATTCACGAAACCGATCGTTGTGGTCGCGCTCCAGAAGATGCACCATTTCATGCACTAACACATACACCAGACACGAATTCGATTTCTTTGCGAGTTCAAGATTCAGCCAAATACGCTTGGCTCTGATGTTGCAAGATCCCCAGAGCGTTTTCATCCGCTTAATCCGCACTTCATTGACAGACACACCTAACTTTGGTTCCCACTTCTCAAGGAGTGGCGGCACCTCCGCTCGCAGATGTTGGCGATACCAACGATGAATCACTGCCTCGCGTTTGGCACGATCAGAACCGGGACGGACACTGAGTGCGATCTTTGTATTATTTGGCAGCCAGACCTTCGGCGGACAGTCTTGCTCAAACACATCAAGTCGGTAGCGTCTACCCTCAAAATAGTGGCTCTCACCGGTTACGAACTCCCGGTGTGGTTGCCGTTCCTGCTTAGCGAATTCTGCCTGTTTCCGCCGGATCCATGCAAGCCGTGTGATGATTGCCATCCGAATCGCATCTTCATCGAAATGTAGCGGTGCCGACACCCGGACGTGTCCGTTTGGCGGATGCACCCCTATATAGAAGTTTTTGATGTCTTTGCGGATGACCTCTACCGGGATCCCGCGAACATTGATATGATACTTATCTGTTTTAGTATTCACTCTGATTCACCGCCAGTTCAAAAAGTGCGTCAGGGTCAAGGTCTTCCTCGCTAAACTCTTCCGCAATGACGCGTGCGATCGCATTCCGTACCTGCATCTTCTTGGCTCTGTTGTTTCGCCAGTCGTCCTGTTTCGTGTTGCGGATAGCGGCATCTATCGCGAGGGCTGCTGCCGCTCGACGGTCTTTGGGGAGGTCATTGAGATTGTTAAAGAACGCTTGTAAGGGACCAGTGTTGATATGGGGAGGGTATTCGGCTTGGCTTTCGGGTTCAGTGATTTGCGAGCTGAGTCCTTCGATTTCGGAGAGATATTCCCGATAATCCATAGCACCGCGTCGGCGTTCACGGATGATTTCATCAAGCAGATGTGAAATTTCCTCGTAATACCTCGGATTGACAGCAGACCTGTCAACGATGAGTCGCCGAAGGTTGTTTGCTATGGTTGCTGTCATTGCTGCTTCATTGGTGCGAATACCCTCCCGGAGTTGATCGAGGGCTTCGGCACCGTTTTGAACAATCATCTCCACTAATGGAATATCGCCGAGTGTTGAGAGTGTCTCGCTGTCCTCAGCACGGATATATGTATCAATGAGATGCCGCATATCGGGTTCATAGGCTTTCAGGTCAACGTAATCACCACTGGCAAGTTTGATCTCTTGGCTGACGCTATTGTAGTGGCTGACTTCATCTTTAATTTTCTGTGCCTCCGCTGGCGTATAGCCTGCCTCAGTCATCTCATTTGCGAGGTTGGCGTAGGCACGGACGAATGCGGCAGTGAATTTATAGAGTTTCTCGCGTTTGGGTTCATTGGCTTTGAGCTGCTCGATATTCCCAGCTTCCTCACAACAAAACTGACGGATATAAGCGGCAGAATCACACGGCGATCGCACGGGTTCACACAACGCTTTAACCGCCTCGCGCGTCTCTTCTAAGCGTTCTCTCCCTTTCTGGAGTCTATCTTTCAACAGTCCTTGAACATCTTCGGGGTCGAAGTTTTCAAACGCCTCGCCTGTGTAGTCGGTAATTGCCTGCTCCAGCGACCGAAAAAGGTCCTTGTAGTCAACGATGTATCCGAATTCCTTGTCCTCACCGTGCAGACGATTGACCCTGCAGATGGCTTGGAAAAGCCCATGGTCTTGCATATTTTTGTCGATATAGAGATAGGTCGCTGGGGGTGCGTCGAAACCCGTGAGGAGTTTATCAACAACGATGAGGAGTTTCATTTCGGCTGGCTTTTCAATGAAAAGTTTCTTTACCTCCCGCTCGAACCGATCGGCTTTATGCATCGCAATATTTTCAGGTTCGTTGAAGTGGTCGGCGAGCATCTGTCGGTAGACGTAATATTCTGTCTGTCTATCGGTAAGCCCTTCGCCGGTCTCCTCTCTTGCGACGGTATCTGCTGACGGTTTATAGGAGGTTACGATGGCGCATTTCCCTTTTAAGGGTGTGTCTTGAAAGAGTTGAAAAAACCGGCAAGCGGAGAAGATACTATCCGCGACGAGCATGGCGTTGCCGCGTCCGCTCTTAAGTCTATCTCGTTCCTCCATATCGAGGCCGATATCTGCGACGATTTTGCCCAAGCGTTCGCGTGAACTGAGGACATTCTGCATCGTGATCCAGCGTTGTCGGAGGCGTGCTTTCGCTGCCTCGGTTAACCCGCTGGTTTTATCCTCGAACCACTGATCGATTTCTGCCTGAGAGGTGAGATGCTGGTCAACATCGCGTGCCTCATAACGGAGGTCTAACACGACACTGTCTTCAACGGCTTCGTCATATTTGTAGGTGTGGATATAGGGACCGAAGGTTTCGATGCTGCGTTGTTTGTCACTTTTCAAGAGCGGTGTGCCGGTGAAACCGATTAACGTTGCGTTCGGTAGAAGCATCTTCATGGCTTTGTGGAGTTTGCCGGACTGCGTGCGGTGGCATTCGTCAACGAAAACAAAAAATTCACCTCTCGTTTGAAAGCCGTCCGGTAGGTGTTCTTCAATGTCCTTAACATAATTGTCATAGTCGTCAGTATCGGCATCTTCGACTTCATCCGACCTGCCGAATTTATGGACGAGTGAACAGACCAGACGCTCGGCAGAATTCGCGAGGACTTGCAAGAGATGCGCCCCGCTCTGTGTCCGTCTAATGTTTTCGTTGACCCCATTAAAAACCTGCTCAATCTGTTCGTCGAGTTCAGTGCGGTCGGTGATGATAAGCACGCGGGCGGTCGGGATGGTTTCGAGGATTGATTTCGCGAGCCAGACCATTGTGAGACTTTTGCCGCTGCCTTGCGTGTGCCAGACGATGCCGCCTTCTCTGCGTCTTACATTTTCTTGCGCGGCTTTGACACCGAAGAATTGATTGTGTCGGCAGATTTTCTTGATACTTCCATCGAATACGATGAAGTTGTACAGGATGTCGAGCATTCGGGTTTTGTTGCAGAGTTGATTGAGTTCTCGGAGCAACAGATTATCACCAGCGGCCGTCTCCTTCCACTGTAGCCAGTATTTCTCTGGTGTTTTGATTGTGCTGTAGCGGAGTCCTTGAATTTCGTTACCTGCCATGACGAGTTGCACAGTGGCGAAAAACCGTTCGATGAAATCTTCGCGTTGGTTGGTAAGGTTCTGACGGATGCCTTCGGAAACGGAGACAGTGGAACGTTTGAGTTCCAAGACACCGATGGCGATGCCGTTGATGTACAAAACGACATCAGGACGCTTGGTGTTTTCACCTTTGAGCGTGACCTCTTCGGCGATACCGAAATCGTTGCTGAACGGATGTTCCCAGTCAATGAGTTTGACGGTCATGCGGTGTTCCCCTGTGCTGGGTTGGACATTGACACCGTAGCGCAACAGTTCATAGACATCTCGGTTTGCGTCAATAAGGGATCTACTGCTACCGAGTGCGGACGCTTTGTCGAGTTCATACAGTACTTTGGCGATAATCTCGTCGTCGCACTGTCTGCTCTT
Source organism: Candidatus Poribacteria bacterium (assembly GCA_022394775.1). GTDB lineage: Bacteria > Poribacteria > WGA-4E > WGA-4E > WGA-3G > WGA-3G. The sequence goes on along the minus strand of JAGFCB010000014.1, from coordinate 102,052 downwards.
GAGCCAATCGGTCAGTAGGTCTTTCTCAACGTTGCTATTATCTTGGCGCGCGTGCCAGTTGCCGAGGTAGCTATATCCCAAGGTTTTCTGGAAGAATGTGACGACGCGTTCTTGTGTATGTATTTCGGTTTCGCCGACGGTGTTCATGATAGTGGTTGTCAGTTATCAGTACGATTTTTCTACGAAAAATCTTTCAGTTTTCAGTTAAAAATCCTGAGTTATATTAGATTTTGGAATTACTTATACACTTAGTCTTTACCAGAGGTGCGTTTGTAGTAGGGCAATTCATTGCCCGTCGCCGAAAAAAGTGAGCAAGTATTTTCTTATTTTAACACAAGTTGCTACCTATTTATACACATAGCACTCCGCTGGAGTGCAAGAGGTTAAATACGCCGTTTTCTATAGATATATCACCCCTCTGGGGTGGGGAAAGTAGTTGAAAAACCGTGTTGAAATACGCAGAAATACCCAAGCAAAAACACTAAAATCTGTTAGTAGCAACTCGGGTTATTTTCCTATAAAGGACTTCCAAGCAAAAGATGTTACGGGACGCTGAGCGTGCCTACTACTATGCAAGGCTGCGCCTTTTGGTGTATAGAAACTTGGGCTGCATCTTATACTGCATCTTATACTGCATTTCCTGATTTCAGATTCGCGAGTTCGGTTCTTCCTTTGTCTGTCAACCGATACTGCTGCTGTGGACTTCTGGGTTTCTCCGGTAGCGTGTATTCGATCATCTGATCAGTCAGAAGGTCTCGCACAACGTTATAGAGTTGACCGGATGCCCTCTTATGTCCTAATTGGTTGGACAATTCGGATCTCGACATTGGTCCATGGATAAGCAAGTTTAGCACCCGCACCTTCAGGTCTCCAGGGAGTGACTCTGGCTGCACCTCAATCCGCTCTGGCGGTTTAGCACGCCAAATGGTTGTCTTGAATCCACCGCTGTCGGTGAATTCGGGTTCGAGTAAACCAGCATCCTTGCATCGGCGGATCATGTCTAACGTCCCTGTCCCCATCTCTTCAATGTATTGAGCGAGGTACAAAGATCGAGCAAGCAACCGGTTGGCGGGCACCGATGGATGCGTCTCTCGCAGTTGCTCCAGCGTCAAGGCGGGTGGCAGTCTGCCGGGATTCAAGACCTCAAGCCGATCCGAGAACAGCATCACTTGGACGCTGGCGTTACTCGTATAATCCCGATGCGCTACGGCGTTGACGATCGCTTCCCTCACGACTTCTTTTGGAATCTCATAGCTAACAGGTGCTTGCGTACTCTCTGCTCGTGTTCCTACCGACAGGGCAATCTTGCTGAGTACAAAATCGACTGCATGGTCGACGAGTTGAAACGCAGTGCCTTTGTAGACTTGGTAGGACGGAATCGGTTTGGCAACCTCTGTTCCGTGGAAATGGGCACATTTGTGGACACCGGAGGCGGTTGCCTGATCAAACTCTCGTTCTGTCGGCGATATACCGTCTGGATCCTCCGATCCGTAGTCGTCGCCGAACAATCCTACGTAGATGTCGGACTGATCAACTTCGTCCAGATACAGCGAATCGGGACGACGATCTGATGCTGGCACATCCTCAAACAGGAATACATCAAAGAACCGCCGCATCAAGGGGTCGCCGCGCAGATAGTCGCGTAGTGCCTCGCGTTCTTGTGCGAATTCTCTTTGTACGCTGCTGATGAAAATACGGACACGATTCATTGTTCACCTGTTACACTGCTGGTGCTTATGCCTTTTTCACCTGTATCGCTTCAGATGCATGACGAGTTAGGTATTCCAGAACTTCCTCTTGCATTTTTTCTATTTCTGCCCTGTATCCACTCGAAACGAATGAGAATTCTTCAGCGGAGGCTTTAACACGCAATTGCAAGAGTAAGTCTTGAAAATAGGCGATACGTTGTTGACTCGTTTTGAGTTCTATATCGTTTTGAATCATTTAAAATTGGTGCTTATGGGGCGAGGAAACCTGGCCCCTACGGTTAACATACTTTCAAAATTCAAAATGAACAAATCGCTACTTGGGTTTGACGACTATACGGAATATATCCATGTTTAGCTGTTTATCTTCTTTTTTTCTTACTGACATCTCAACGTCATGTATCAGAGATCTTATGCTTGCTACTAAATTTTTTAACCGATCTTCACGTTCAATTAAATATATTGCATCTTCTAACAAAGCATTCTGAGTAGCCCCATATCCTTGGTATGAAGAACCTGTATGGGCAACGGTCTTATTTCGAGCATCTTTGAGTTTCTGATAAATATCATTCACTCTGATGTTTCCCAATTCACTTTTTAACTTTTCCATGTCCTCTTGGTGATAGGATTCAAGGCGTGTAGATATACAAAAGGTATCATCTTCATAGCCGCGGGCTGGTTTCTCTACTAATCTAACGCAAGTTGCCACCTGTTTATACACATAGCACTCCGCTGGAGTGCAAGAGTTAAATACGCCGTTTTCTATAGATATATCACCCCTCTGGGGTGAGGAAAAAAACGAAAACTCCTTCGGAAGTGCGCAAAATCTGTTAGTAGCAACTTGGGTTAATCTATAGAAAAGTATGTCAAAGACAGCTACACTCCAGCGGAGTGCTATGTGGATAAAAAATCGTGTGCTGTAGGTTATTCCTCAGAAGCGGTATCTACGACCGAGTCAAAAACATACTTCAAATCATACGTAACCTCATAATGCTTCAAAAACGCAAGATACTCATCTTGGAACGCCTTGCTTGAATGATGGCTTTCCTGATTTTCAATATATGTAGCAATCTTGGGGATCTGAGAATGTGAATAACTGAACGCCCCGTAACCCGTTTGCCACGAAAATTGTCCCACCGTCCAACGCTTCTGATTGATAAAGCGCGTTGAATTCACTTTGATATCTTTTACTAAACCAGACAACGTGACATTCGGTGTCATTCCGATCAAGATATGGATATGATCCGGCATTGAATTGATGTGAATCAATTTTTGTTTTTTGTTAGTGATGATGCCGGTGATGTATTTGTGGAGCTCCTGCTTGTGCTTTTTGGGGATAAGTGCGTGTCTACCTTTCACAGAAAACACAATATGTACATAGAGTTGGGTATAAGTATCTGCCATAGTTTTTTTATAGGTCTCCAAGGTTTGTTATATTTATTGCGGTAAGTTCCCTATATTATATCTGCATCGCCTATTGTGTGTCAAAAAAGTTGTTTAGGTACATAGCACTCCGCTGGCGTGCAGCCCGTTGGCAATCCGTTTTCTATTCTCACTGCGAAGCAATATTGCTCCGCTGGAGCAAAGAGAGCGATTTTCGGACATCCATTTTCAACACTTCGCGCCTATAGGTTATATGTCCGTTCAGAGATTTCCCTTCCTCACGCCAGAGGCGTGATATGTCTATAGAAAACGCGCATACAATCACACGCACTCCAGCGGAGTGCTATGTATGGCAACATCACATATCGCTCCGCTGGAGCAAGGAGACTGATTTTTCAAATGCCATTTTCTATGCCTTATGCGTTTGTGTTTATACGTCCGTGTAGATGACACCTCCTCACGCCGGAGGCGTGATATTGCTTCGCAGTGAGAATAGAAATAGTTGTGGACCTTCTGGCACTCCAGCGGAGTGCTATGTCTATAGAATCAAAAGCCGTGTCAAATACCAAATATCCCTAATCCGTGTCATCCGCGATAATCGGAGATTCAGACAACCGCACGCGTCCGGTGAGGAGTTGCTGCATCATACCTTGTTTGATGGCGATAGTTTTATCTCTGCGTTGCTCCAGTGCGGTGATCTCGGCATCCATATCAGAGAGGACAGAGGCGATGGCGTGTTGTTCAGATTCAGAAGGAACAGGCAATAAATAATGAGAAATTTGAGGTGCCGTCAACTGAGGAACTCCTGTACTTTCCACAGCAAAATGGGTGCCGTGATTGATGGACTCACAAAAAAAGCGAGCATCAAGTGAAACCTTTGGCTTCAAGACTAACAACCTACCAATTGCAACGAATGGCGTATCTCTGTAGAAAGCTTGTCCCAAGGTTCCTCTTGCGGTAACGGTGATTAAGCCAGCCGGTTCTTCCGCATAGTCGCTGAAACCGTAGAGTCCTTGCTGTTCCAGACCATTCGCATAAATTGGATATGGATAACGATTATCTTGTACATCACTGTATCTTGACTGAACTAAATCCCCACCCGCTTTAGCATCAAATAAATCGCCAATTCTCATTTCTTGCCACTTCCCACTAAATCCAGACAAGCGCGTTTTACCGGTCAGCAGTTGCTGCATGGTGGCTTGCTTGATTGCCCGCTTCTTAGCGATGAGTGCCTCCAACGCGTTGAGCAACCTATCCACATCCGACAGGACTTCGGCGATGGCGCGCTGTTCATGCTCAGGTGGAACAGGTAGCAAATAGTTAGAAATCTGCGGAGCTGTTAACTGAGGGACTCCAGTACTTTCAACCGCAAACTCAATTCTGTAATTGATATATTCACAGAAAAATCGAGCATCAAGTGAGAACTTAGGTTTTAAGACTATAAGCCTACCAATTGCCACGAATGGTGTATCTCTGTAGAAAGCATTACCTAAGGCTCCCCTGCCAGTAACAGTAATTGATCCTGCTTGTGCTTCTGCGTAGTTGCTGAAGCCATAAAGTCCCTGCTGTTCAAGACCATTTGCATAGATAGGATATGGGTAGCGATCATCTTGTACATCGTTAGACCTTGACGGATCATAATCACCTCCCGCAGTTGCTTGAAATAAATCACCGACTCGCATCAGCTGCCATTCAGGAGGAAATTGATTTGTAATGGTACTCATACTCAATCAACCCCCATCTTTTGCAAATGCGCTGTTACCTTCGCACTAAACACCTCCACCTCCTGCACTAGGTGGGGCGACGGCTGTGCGTAGCGTTCTTCCAACTCTTGGACGCGTGCCGTGAGTACCTGTGTCAAACGCTGGACTTCACCATCAATCGCCGCGTGGATACTGGCGAACCATTTATCTTCAACGACGAGGGTCTTGATTTCGGCTTCGGTGAGCATGACGTAGTGTGCCAGTACCTGTTCATCGAGTGCAAGTTGGGCATCCTTCACAGTCTTCTCCGCTTTCGATTTTGCATCAAGTAAAGAGAGACAATGTTCAAGCGCGTCGCCTTCGTCATCGTTGTCTGGTGTCTCATGAAGCGTTGTCAAATCGGGCGCAAGTGCCTTGAGACGCGCCTTGACACTACTAACAGTGATATTGCCACTGTCGTTGACAGCATCGGCGAGCAATCCGTCTTCACCGGTGTGTTCCTCAATATATGCCTCCAACGCACCCTCAGCAGTCGCTTGATTTGCCGCCAACATCTCAATAACGTCTCGTTCATCGGCGAAATAGCGTGCAACGATTAACGCCGGTGGCATCAGGTCCATCTTGTATCTACGCCTTTTGATGACGAGATCGGGAGTCTCCTTAACCTGTTTACTTTGGATGACTTCGCGAGGTTTTGCAGCTTCGACCCATCCGTCCGACGCGATGAGATAGACATCGTCCTGCATCACTTCGTCCCAATAATCCATCAGTTCCTGATAGACATCGTACCGATCCAGGAGTTGAAGCGCATTGAAACGGGAGAGTAGGTCCTCCGATAAGGTCCGGATGATTTCTCTCGGTGGCGTGCCGACATCAATATCAAGCAAGCGTTGTTCGTGTGCCTCGCGCCATCCGTGAAAAACTGCCGAGACCTGCTGTTGATAAGCGGTGAATTCGGGATGCGTGAGGATCGTTGTTTTTACGTGTTGGGTCTCCACGAGCGGGTCACTGTATCCGGGTCTACCGTTCGCTTTAAATAGCGCATTGCGGAGCGTCGGAAAGACGCTCCAATAGTCGTTGAGTGCATCAATATCAGTGTCAGGGATGCCGCCGTTGAGGTGTGCGCCGAGGTCGTGTAAATCTTCCAGTTCACTGGTATCAATATAGCGTGGGATGTTGAGGTTATAAGCGTTCGCGGGGTCAGCGATTTCAGAGACCGGCACCATACGCGAATAGCGCGGTAATTCCCTCTGTTCATTGAAGACAGCAACGATTTTGTGGATGTCTTGGGCGCGGAGCCGGTTCTTGTTCCCATCCTTGATGAACCCCTGGCTCGCGTCAATCATGAAGATACCGTTTCGGGTGTGGGCGTTTTCTTTGTCAATTACGAGAATGCAGGCGGGGATTCCAGTGCCGTAGAACAGGTTTGCGGGCAGACCGATAATGCCTTTGATATAGCGGTGACGGATGAGTTCCGTGCGGATGTCCGCCTCTCTGTTGCCACGAAAAAGGACACCGTGCGGCAGAATAATCGCGCCTTTGCCGCTGCTTTTGAGCGATACGATGAAATGGAGCAGGAAAGCGTAATCGCCATTTTTCGCAGGTGGAATGCCATACTCAAAACGGCTGTACGGATCGTTTTCGGGGACAAGTCCGTTGGTCCATGCTTTGTCTGAGAAAGGTGGATTGGCGACAGCGAAATCGAAGGTCTTCAAGCGATCGCTATCGGTGAAATCAGGAGCGGCGAGTGTGTTCCCATGGCGTAGGTCAGCGGTGATGTTATCGTGGAGGATCATGTTCATCCGTGCAAGGGCATGGGTGGCATTGTCCTTTTCTTGCCCGTAGATCGTAAGTCCGCGCGGTGCCTCGTCTGTTGCCCTGAGTAGGAGTGAACCCGAACCGCACGTCGGGTCGTAAATGGTTTGATCCTGTTGCGTATCGGTTCCGATACCAATCACTTTAGCCATGATGCGGGAGACTTCAGCCGGTGTATAGAACTGCCCTTTACTTTTCCCTGATTCGGTAGCGAAATGTCGCATGAGGTATTCATACGCATCGCCTAAAAGGTCGTCTCCTTCGGCGCGGTTCGCGCTGAGGTCGAGGTCGTTAAAGATAGCGACGAGTTTAGAGAGTCTGTCCTGCTTTTCTTTACCGCTGCCGAGTTTACTACTGTCATCAAAATCCGCCTGATCAATGACACCGTTGAGATCGTTTGCCTTCGCGAATGCCCCGATGATGACATTAATTTTTTCGCCGATGTCTCTGTTCCCGATCAGTGCCACCATATCCGAGAAGCCGCCGCCTTCTGGGACGGTGATGAGTGCGTAGGGGTCATTTTCGGCTTTGTCGGAGACATATTTCATGAAGAGCAGCGTTAGGATGTAGTCCTTGTATTGTGATGCGTCCATCCCGCCGCGGAGTTCGTCGCAGCTTTGCCAGAGCGACGCGTAGAGTTGGGATTTCTTTATTGCCATGCCTGAATCCTTTGCTTGTGATGTTGGGAGAATTGTAGCATAAATTGGGGCGCAAGTCAACGGGTTTAAGGCTGGATTCAGGGGTATTTAATTTTCGTATTCATCAGAGTTTTCAGAGAATATCGGCTTCCGTGTCTATTTTAACGATCCGGTGCGGTTAGGCACGCAGATCGCATACGCAGCAAAACCGCACCATAGGTGTCAATTTAGCGATTTTCACGGTATTCCGGGGACCGTCTTTATAGATGCCGCCCCTACGGGGCTAAAGGGTCTGGAGCAAACACGGTTCTACACAGATACCGCCCCTACGGGACTGAAGAGGTTTTTGAAGCCTTCACAGTTTCCCCGTAGGATCCGGTTCGGTTGGGAATGCAGGTCGCATGAATCAACGGTATGAATGCCTTATGGGCATTCCCCGGGGTGTGTACACCGCAAAACCGAACCTACCGGGCCTGGGGACCGAGGCGGTTATTTTTCTTAAATTGACGCTTATGGTAGGCAGCAAAACCGCACCTACTGGATCTGTGTAGAAGGTGCGGTGAATGTGATATAAACTTTTGGAAATGGTATTAGAAAATGCCGAAGCCTATGACGAGTCGGATGCCGCCTATGAAAATGGCTACGGCACAAAGGATTAATCCAGTAATAGCGAGTTCCTTCTTTGACGATAAAACGAGAGCCAAGATGCTGAAAAGTAGTCCGAGCACCGCAAACGGAATGTTAAGGTAATTAAAGGACCCGAAACATGGAATGATACCGACTGCCATTCCAATAATAGCCAATATCCCCCAAATTAAACTGAAGATTGATAATAGACCCATGATGATCTCCAAATTATGAGAACGCGCTATCGCGCTGGAGCGTCGCTGTTATATTTTTAACAAGACGTGTGCTTGGTTTTAAGGTAATCACTGCGAAGAGCGTATTTAGGAAAAAAATAGAGTAGATGTAGAGGCTTAACGGATTCAAACGATGTGCCTGGACGAAATCGCCGCGCGAGATGGCGTAGAATGCGGTACTCATCCCACAAAAAGCACACGGTTTGTGAAATTGCGATTGCCAATTGCACTCAGGGATAAACTGCGCTAGCTGGTGTTGCGGCACAACAAACGGGAGCAGAAGCATGATAAAAACACCTACGCTCAGGACGAACCACACAAGTAATCCGACTAACATCAACTCGCTCCGCCTGTTATTTAGCATGCTATTCCTCTGTCTCATCATCTGTCTTTCTAAGGATAATATTGCCACCCATGGCGCGGAGTTTTAGCAGCGGACCGCCGCCATTAATAGTCCCCTGTAACTGATCGGGTTTTACAGTTCCCGATGCTTCTACAGTTACGGGGAATTCCGTCGTTACTGAGCCACCGAGTACTTTTGCCTCGACAGTCGCTGCAATATCTGGGACGAGTGAGGCATTTATACTGCCGCCCATTGTCTCCAAATCTAATAGTAAGTTCTGATGCGTGGATGCCTCTTGAAGTTGGCAACGGATGGAACCGCCGCTGGTTTTCGCGAGGACAGGTCCGTCGTTTTCGACCTCTATACTGCCGCCAGCCGTTTTCAGATCTGCGCCACCTTTAGATTCTCGTAGGGTAACATTGCCGCCAGAGGTTTCCGCGTTGACTGTGCCGCCAATATGCGTCGCTTGGACGTTTCCACCCGAAGTTTTGGCTTTGACATCACCCGTCCCGTCTGCCAATGTAATATTCCCGCCCTTCGTTTGAAGCACGGCATCTCCATTGAACGCCTTGAGATCAATATTCCCAATGACTGTGCCGGCATCAATACGCCCCGTAATATCTTGCAAACGGAGCCCTGCGTTGAAGGTCTCTACGTTCACATCTCCTGTAACATTCAGGACAGAAATGTCGCCATACACAGTTTGCAAATCGAGGTTATATTGCCGTGGTACAAGGATATCGAACTGAACATCAAGACCGTTTTTCCGCTTCTGCCATCGTTTTGCGTTTCCTGTGAACTTCGCCTCAATTTTAACATCGGATGCCTCATGTGTTATCTGAACATCAAGATTATTGAGGATTTCCGCTGCCCGACGATCTGCTTTTATCTGCGCGGCGCGTTGAATACGGACGGAGACGGTATCGTCCTCTGTGCTCTGTACGTCAATTCCGCCACAGTCAGCATCAATTTTTAGTTTCCCACCCGGTGCAACAGGAAAAGCTTCGACGATGTCTTCTAATGTTGTTTCGGTCAAGAAATCAGGCACAGCCTTGCGGATCATATCTCCGAGCGGTTTATCTGCTGCCTCTTCTGCCAGATTTTCCATGAATCGTTCACCGAAGAAGCTGGCGAACCATCCCTTGGCATCCGTGTTTGTACCCAACCCTTCATTAAGGTAGGCTGCGAGTTGATGGCAGGCAATCCCGATTTGACCAAAAGACGCTTCAGTGTGAAGTTCGTCGAAAAGCCCATCAGGCACGGCATTGAGTGCCCGCAAGCGTGCGAGGGTGTTATTGAATTGCGTGATGCACCGCGTTTCACCACCGCTAAAGGTGTCCGTCAAGGCTGCATCCTCAGCGATCTTTGCGGTGTGGTCCAACATTTGGAAAAGCGCTCTGAGTTCCTGTTGCCTCTCTTGTGTCTGTTGTTCCATGGTATCCACCTCCGTATAGATTAATAATTAAGTTTCCCGAAGATTGTCACACATCCTCGCCGTAGCCGAGTTTTTCTAAATTTGCTTTTAGCATCTCTTTCGCCTTACGAAGCCGCCATTTTACAGTCGTCAAAGGCAGGGAGAGGAATTCAGCCATCCGTTTTTGCGGCATCTCCGCCCAATAATAGAGTTCAACAATTGCCTGATAGTCTGAAGGTAGGCTCTGAATAGCGTCTCGAACTGCCTGCTGCGTTGATTCACTTTCCACAATATGAGCAGGATCCGCCGCCGATGTATCAGATGCCCTATTTAAGTGTGGCTCCATATCCTCCTGCGGTTGATAGCGACTGGTATTTCGATAATACCGTAAGGCACGGTTGCGGGTGATTGAATGCAGCCAGGCGCCGAACCGATTCAGATCGGTGAGTTGTGGTAATGCCTCAAAAGCCCGCAGAAATGCGTCCTGTACGACATCTTCGGCATCTGTGGCGTTTCGGACAATTTGCTGTGCGACAGCCAACATAGCCCGTCGATAGCGGTTCACTAATACATCAAATGCGCGTGTATTACCGGCAAGTGCTGTGACAACTAACTCGGCGTCACTCGCTTCAATTAATTCTTCAGCATGCATGACAATTCTCCCTCTTATTGCTTATTAGAGACATGTCATGTGAAAAGGATAGTGAAAAGTGCACTTTGTTGCAAAACGATTGAATCGAGCGAGGCAGGAGATAGGAGATTCAGCCGCCTTTCTGAGATATGCTGCTATAATGAAAGGCGGGGTTAATGAAGATCAAATAAATATTTCGGTAATCGTAGAAATCGCGAGCACAGCTCGCTCCTACCAAGAAGCTGTTGATGCACTACCAAATTAAATTCTTAAACTTCATCAAACCCCGCCAGCGAAAGAGGGAGTGTACGGCGGCTTTTTAACGTGCTATGAGGTAGGTCTATAAAGCATCACCAGACAACCGCCGAGTGCAGCGAGTAGAATACCAGCTATAAACTGCCATCGGACTGCACCCCAACCTCCAGCAGGTGGATGTGAGAGCGTCGCGACGACCGCATTTACGATAGGCGCGCCTGCAAAAACAATAGACATCACGACTGCGGGTCTACCGCCTGCACCAAAGGCGAGCAAAACGCCAAACGCGCCAATAGCACCGACAAGTCCTGCAACAAACGACCAAGTGACACCTCCACCTGTAAATTGCCATTCAGCCCCGTTAACGACAAGCATTAGTGCGGAACCGATGACAGCTGCGAGCAGGTAAGCAAGCCCGACAAAGAGGAATGCTTTGTAGCGCCCATGCACCGGATCATGCATAGCCATCTGCCCTTGATGTAGAAAAACCCCGTAAAGTCCCCAAGCTGAGACGGTCATGAAAACAAAAATTATCCATGTTTTAGACATGATTTATTTCCTTATTAGGTATACTTTTCAAACACTTTCAAGAGTTGCTCTGCTATGGCTGCATCGTTAAATTTTTGATGGACGTTCATTTTGCCTGTTTCTCCGAGATGTCCACGCTGCTCGGCATCGTTAAGGAGTTCCATGATGCCCATCGCCACAGCCTTAGCCGATTCAGGTTCCACAAGGATTCCACCTTCAGTTGCCTTGATCATCTCAGGAAATGTGCCATGATGCGGTTGGACAACGGGTACACCGTTAGCAAGTGCCTCTATAATGGATAGCCCTTTGGATTCACGGTAAACAGTAGGAACAGAGAAGACATGTAAGCGGTTGAGAAAATCAATTTTTTGCGTTCGCGTTACCTCGCCATGATGCACAAAACTCTCCGACAAACCAGATGCCTGAATCTGATTAACGAGTTCCTCTAAATAGGGTTCATCTTTCTTTCCGAGGTATCCAGCGACATGCAGTTGAACGTTATTAGGTCCCATGGCTTCAGCGACGGCGTGAAACGCATCTACTAAGATATGTAACCCTTTTTCAGGACAGATGCGCGCCAAATAGCCAATAATGAAGGGAGGCGGTTCTGATTTTTGAACAGGTACCCCATGCCCATCCATGTTTAATCCCAACGGGACCACGTCAATCTTATCGACAGGAACGTTAAGATACGCGTCCGCCATAAATTGTGCGTAGTAGTGACAGGGTGCCACAAAACCATCTGGATCTACAGCACGTTCTCGGAGAAGCGTCAACGCCTCGGCTTTGTAGGGCTCGATTAGATCTTGGAGGAAGATATCCTCGCCTTGAAGTGCACAGATAACAGGTACATCTAACGCCTTCTTTATCTCTCTGGTGAAGCCTACTAACATAGAGTTGGTAAGATAGACGATATCAGGCTTGTTCTCCTCAGCAAGCCATTTGACTAATTTCGCTAATTCCTTCTTTTGATATCCGTGCTCAGCGTGGAGCATAGAGATTGTGAGTTGTCCGAGGTCGCGAGCGTCCGTTGCGCCGCTGAATCTTGCTAATCCATTCAACAGTGCTGGGCTATCAAGCAGTTTATCAAAAGTCCACGGGGTGTGCCTAAAGATGGAGAGTTTTTGCTGAAGATAGACGTTCACACCGCCAAAAAAGACACGGTTCATACTGACGTTTGCTTCATCGGTTCGGGTAGGTGTATAGGTAGGAATCAATGAAACGTTATGGCCGTGCTTCTTCAAAACAGTGGCAACCATATTATCGTGGATACAAGTTCCGCAGTACATGCCGGCAGCACCTGCGGTAATATAAGCAACTTTCATATTTTCTGTTTTGATGTTACAGATTTATAGTAAAACCTACAATTAACGAGACATCCATAGAAGGCTGGGTTCCAAACCCTGAAGAAACACCCCAGCAAAAACCCTGCATTAGGGGTAGGTTTATTATTTTCTAAAGTGTTGATTTATTTTTCGGTTTTACTATAAGGAATGGAAATCGTTCTCCTCTATTGCAGCGTATTGTCTGTGTTTGAGAGCGCATGAATCGGTGGTGAAGTCTACAAATCTCAATGAGATAGTATATCAGATGCAGGAAAAAAAGTCATGTCTATTTTTAGTCATTGGTGATTAGCGGTCAGTTATGAGCAATCAGTCGCCATCGGAACGGTTAAGAGTTCCAAGTTAATTTGAATTGGGGATAACACGGATTTTGGAGGGTTGGGATTCAGAGATCCGTCCTACAACAAATTTGCTGTAAAGAAAATTTGCTTTTTCGCCCTAATTGTGGTATCATTAATTCTTAGGTTTAACCAACATTTTCGAGAAAAGAAAAGGAGAGATCAAAATGTCACGCGTTTGTAGTATTTGCAGTAAACGCCCGATGACGGGTAACCAGATTAGTAAATCTTTCCGGCACACAAAGCGGCGTTGGCTTCCGAATCTTCAAAGGGTTCGGGTTCAAACGGAGGCAGGTCCGCGGCGAATTCGTGTTTGCACAAAATGTCTGAAGAGTGGAAAGGTCAGCAAAGTTATATCGAGAATGCCTGCCGCTGTATAGTATATCACATCTGGAGCGTATTCCCACAATATCAAGTAATTGAGACTGTCATAGGTTAGATTTAGGACATGCGGGTGACGTGTTGCACGCCTTTTAGCTGCCGAATCGCTTGCATGACTTTATCAAGCTGCTCAGCCCCTGTAACATCAATTGTCAAATTATCAGCGGCTGTCGCATCAAGATGGACAGCAGAGGGTTGGAAAGTACCGCAGCGGATATTCACCTTGTATTGTGCGATAGCAGTCGTGATTTCACCGAGCATTCCGGGACGATCACTACATTCGACGAGGATTTTGACAGGGTAGATATCTGAGGGGTGGCTTCCGTTTTCGGAAGGCGGTTTTTCGGGCCATTTGACAGTTAAGAGTCGTTCGGGTTCCTCAAGTATCCGGATGCATCCGGTTCTATGTACAGAAACCCCTCGTCCACGCGTCAAATAACCGACGACCTGATCACCGGGGATCGGGTTACAGCATTTCATGATCCGTATCATCCCCAAGTCAATATCGTTTTCAAGTTGGATGGCGGGTGATGATTCTGACCTATGCTTTGGTTTAACATTATCTGCGAGTTCAGTTTCAGGTTTCGGTGCTTCAGGCTTCAAAAGATTGACGACATGGATAGCGGATTCATCGCCATTGCCAATGCGGACGAAAAGTTCTTCAATATTCTTAACCTTGAGTTGCTTGGCGATGTCGAGTAATTTGGGTGAATTGAGATAATCACGTACGTTAACATAGAAGACGCGTAATTCTGCTGCGAGAAATTTCTTACCTAATTCCAGGGCATCCGCCCTATCCTTCCCACGGAACCAATGCCTAATTTTACCGCGTGCTGTAGCGGTTTTCACATAAGGTAACCAGCTTCGACTCGGTTTTCCATTGGCTTGGGTCCGAATATTGACTTGGTCGCCGTTCTGAAGTTCGCGTCGGATGGGTGCGACAGCCCCGTTCACCTCAGCCCCGACACATGTATGCCCAACATCCGTATGAATTTTATAGGCGAAATCAATAACAGTTGCCCCAGCCGGTAGCCTAAAGAGATCCCCTTTTGGCGAAAAGACGTATACTTCATCTTGGAAGAGTTCCAACTTCATGGATTCTAAAAATTGATGGGGACTGTCCTGTGTCTCCTGTATGTCTTCCAATATTTGCTTATAACTTGCGAAAATGGAGCGTCCTTGTTTGCCTATCGGTACTCCTTCCTTATAACTCCAATGCGCGGCAATACCGTCCTCAGCGACCTTATGCATCTGATAACTGCGGATCTGGACCTCAACAGGTTTGCCGTCATCTAAAATCGTGGTATGGAGTGACTGATACCCATTTTTCTTAGGTTGACCGATCCAATCCCGAAGCCTGTCGGGATGGTAACTCCATTGATGGTGGAGCGCGCCGAGGGCGGTATAACAATCAGCATCGGTTTTAACAAGGACTCGAAGCCCAACGAGGTCCCGGATTTCGCTGAAAGGGGTGCCTTTCTGTTTCATTTTCTGGTAGATACTATAGATATGCTTCGTTCTTCCGTGAACATCAGCGTAGACGCCCCGTTTTTCAAGTACTTGACGAATCTCCTTGACCATTTTCTCACAGTAAGCTTCGCGTTCAGCGAGTTTCTGGTTCAGCAGTTCGGCAATTTTCCGATATTCGTCGGGATAGAGGTACTTAAACGCCAAATCTTCAAGTCGGTTCATAATACGCCAAATCCCCAATCGGTGTGCGATCGGCGCGTAAATCTCCAATGTCTCCTTTGCAATGCGTTGACATTTCTCACTGGAGAGGAAGTTCAGCGTCTGCATGTTATGAAGTCGATCGGCGAGTTTAATGAGGATGACCCGCATATCTTCTGCTGTTGCTAAGAGGAGTTTTCGGTAGGTTTCCGCTTGGCGTTTTCGATGCACGCGCTCCTCAACTGTGATTGTTGTGCCAGAAGCGGCGGAGGTAACGCTGGGTCTATATTGCCCAATCTTTGTGACACCTTCAACCAGATTTGCGATGTTAGCGCCAAACCGCACCTGCAGTTCTTCGCGGGCGATGCCGGTATCTTCGAGGACATCATGCATGAGCCCGGCGCAAATTGTATGGGTATCTAAGCGTAGTTCGGTGAGTATTTCAGCGGTTTCGACACAATGCGTAAAATAGGGTTCACCGGATTTCCGTTTTTGCCCTTTATGTGCCTCTTGCGCGAAACGGTAGCAACGCTCAAGGAGTTCAACCTCTGCGTCCGGATTATATGCTTGAATCTGGTTGATTAGGGATTTGACACTCATTTTTCACGCGCTCCCACATAGATTCAATGTTTTCTTTTAACTGAAACTCAATGAAAGAAGGACTTGTCTGCTTGATCCATTGCCCTCTCACGTAAGTTGGCGAACGAGATAAATCACTTTTCTGAGCAGAACGGAGTTTCACAAGCCTGTGTCCAGATTCTGCATACCGCTCAATAAACGCCAATTCTTCAAAGATAGTGAGTCCGGTTTCAACTGTATCGGGAGCCCCCAGCGCGCCATTTAACATTGCCGTTTCAGGGTATCCCTCCGCTCCATTTGACTGTATAGTTTTACGTATCCCGCCGTACAGTTGCTGTAATTCGGCTTTTTCAGGATATTTTTTGGCGACCCAATTCTGTATCTCCGTTCCGTCTGCATCGCCGTAGATGAGATGCAGGCAGGAGGTTTCTTTCGTTGCGAAAGCGGGCAGGCATCGCTTGAAAAAGAGGTCTGGACTCGGCGTGAGATGGCAAAAGACGACATGCTTTACGAAAGGAAATGCTTTGTGACTTGATAGACTACGACTTGAGGCGATTGTCCTGAGTTCGCCATGCGCCAATTGCCGCAATAAGGTTGCTTCCTCTTCAGCGGATGTTGTTTCATCGTGCCTTGCAATCCCCTCGATGCTCTCTGGTAGGAGCCTTGTGAGCAAAGCGTCCAGCATTTCGTTATTCTGTACATAGATTATACACGATTCTTCTCGTTCAAGCAACTTTAAAAGATAATCTTTTTTCTTCGTATTGCGCCTGTCGGCAATCTTTACGGAGGATTCATCATCAAGTCTGGGAAAAACATCCCAGTTCATGTCCCTGCCTTCAGCGTGTATCTCCCAATCTTTAAGGATAAGTTGTACGGATTGGGTTCCTTGCCACTCGTTGATCTGTGGTGAAAAGGCGACGTCGAGTGAAACATTGGAACGATTGAAGGTAACGAATTGATCACCAGCGCCCCATGCGATGGCACAGTGTCGCACGTCGCCATCGTTGACGAACATTTTCAAGTGTTTTCCATCGCTCATAGTTCTGGGTGTGCCGTCAGCAACTTTGACGCGCCGCTTGCCAAAAAGCGGCGACGGATTTTTTTGTCCGAAAGGTTCAAACTGTTCGAGTTCCCTTAGTGTGTCTAACGTTAAAAGCGAAAGGTGCGTTTCAAACTCAAGGTCCAGTTTCGGTTGGAGTGCCTCTTCTGTGAGATGTTCAGAAGCGTATTTGTTGAAAGCGTCCTTAAATTTGGGAATATTTCTTTTTTCGATTGTTAACCCTGCTGCCGCTGCGTGTCCGCCGTGTTTCAGGAGCAAATCAGTGCAAGCGACGAGACTATTGGCAAGGTTCATACCGTCAATACAACGCCCGGAACCCGTCGCTGTATCGCCGTTAATTGCGAGGACAATGGCAGGTTTGTAATAGGATTGCATCAAACGTGCGGCGACAATGCCGACGACGCCTTGTGCCTTTTCGTCCCATTTGTCACTGGCAACAACAATCCCAACGGTGTTATCATCAACCTCTTTTTCAATGATCTCTGCTGCTTGATCTTGGATCTGTTTTTCCAAATCTTGTCGATCCCGGTTTGCCTGATTGAGTTGAGAGGCGATCCGAGTTGCGACATTCTCAGCGTCGGTGGTCAGTAGGTCAACCACTTTATGTGCGGTATCCATTCTTCCCGCAGCGTTGATTCGGGGTCCTAATTTAAAAGAGAGTGCGTATCCGTCGAGCGGTGTATCCATTTTATGTCCGGCGGCTTCGCATAAAGCATGAATTCCCGGACGTTCCCGTTTATCAAGTTCCGCCAATCCTAAACGACTCAAAATGCGATTCTCTCCAGTTAGCGATGCCATGTCTACGACGGTGCCCAATGCAACGAGATCCAAGAGTGATGCGAGAAACATTCTATCGTCTATCAACCCCTGCGCTAATTTGAAGGCTAAACCGACACCCGCGAGTTCGGTATAAGGATATTCATTCCCTGGCACCTTAGGGGAAATCAATGCGTGCGCGGGTGGCTGTTCTTCCTCGGGTTGGTGGTGGTCGGTGACAATAACATCCATACCGAGTTGGTTGGCTAACGCGACCTCTTTAACCGATGTGATCCCACAGTCTACAGTGATTATCAACTTTACATCGTTTTTCTCGTGAATTTTTTTTATGGCATCTTCGCTGAGGCCGTAACCTTCATCAAATCGGCTCGGAATATAGTAGTCGGCAGGAACATCCATCTGACGGAACGTATTCAGCAACAGCGCAGTTGCGGTGGTGCCATCGGTATCATAATCACCGTAAACACAAATTTTCTCACCGCGCGAAATCGCCGTGTGTATCCTCTCCACGGCTTTGTCCATATCGGCTAATTTAAAAGGGGAGTGGAGTTGATCAAAAGTGGGGTAAAGGTAGGCGTTCGCTTCGGTAGCAGTTGTTATCTCGCGGTTGATTAGCAGTTGCGCAGCAAACGGAGAGACCCCCACCTCGGCTGCCAATGCTAAACTCCTATCAATATCCGTATTCCTGAACCGCCACTTCTTGCGGGGAGGACTTTTCATGCTGCTCCTACTGGTGTTGAGACGGAAAACCCGCGTTTTGTAATACAGTGGGACTTGCAAGCGACATTTTTTTCGATTACTGACATACTAACATAAAACTTTAGGATTTGTCAAATATTTTGCAGGGCTATTTATGGTAGATTTTAGAATTACTTATACACTTCCAATGCAAAGTCAACCCCCTAAAGAATCAGAATCAACGGTATGAATGCCTTATGGGCATTCACCGCCCCTTATCAGGGGGACTTTGAGAAGGGACTGGGTTATTGATAACTCTCACTGCGAGGCAAACTTATTTCTATAATTCACCATAGTTTTAGATAAATTACCGGATTTTCTACATTTTTGAATTTTCTTTTTCAAGTCCGGTGCGGTTCCAAACCGCACCTGCGGGGCCTGGAGCATCCAAAATTGAAGAAAAAAACCGAGAACTAAATCGTCCTGAAATATTTTGCGATGTCGTCCAATTTTCCGTTTATCGGTAGGAGTTTTAAGTGCGACGATCTATGCGCAATGCGTTAATCTGAGAAATGCCAATCTTCTTTCGCAATCGGGATATCGAAGGCAGCGCGTTGGACTTGCATAGTTACCTTCATCCACGGCCATGTGAGTCTCTCTTTCTGAAACGACTGAGGGATAAGGGTTTCGCTCATCATCACAGGATATTCAGATTCTGGGGTGTCTGGTAGGATTTCTTCCATAAGACCTCCGTCAAAGTGTTCTTGGGTAACCGTTTTCGGGAACCAGATTCCGGGTTCGTATTGTGTCAGTTGATAGGTTTTACGGGTGAGAAAAAACGCCTCTCTCAGCGTGCCTTGCGGGTCAATTTCCGTAGCAAGTCGTCCATATTGTATCACACGAGTGGCGTGATAATCCTTCTGCGGATGCATCCAGATTTCGCGAGTCCAAGCTGTGTCAGATCCTTGTTGCGCTTTTCTGTACAATCTGAGGTAGTGGTATCGCGTGTTGTTGATTTCAACGTTTTTAACATCAACTGGATCGTATCCGCGAATGAATTGCCCAAAGGTAAGACCTTCTGGAGGCCAGCCCCACCAACGGATATTAAACTCGTCTTCAAAGCGCTGCGATGATTCCGGTTGTAGTGAGACCTGTTTCCACCCACTACCCGTACGTTCTCGGATATGTAGCCTTCTACCATTTATCAGATATTGATAGTGCGTCTCTTGCCAATCTCGGAGGGGGCTTCCGTCGAGTTCCATCTTCTTACGTGCTTTAACATCATAAAACTCGCGTTCGCCATCGAATCGGTAGATGATGTGCCAAACCCCTTTCTCCTCATACGATGGGACTTTCTCTGCTTTCGGCGTTCGCATCAGGATATTCTGAAACCATCCTAAAAGGTCTTCAAAGATGTCCGTACTTTGCGGAATTTTTTGATGCAGCGTGATCGAGAATTCGACCTCACCGCTTTTAAATTGTGTGTCATATTCGGCTACCTTCGTTTTGATGTGCTTCAACAGTTGCGCGGCTTCGTCAGAAAGTGGGTGCGGTTCGGTTATTGGTAGCTGTGCTACGGTTGGTTGTCCTATAAAAAGAAGTACTGCACTTAGCAAAGCACAGTAAAATACGTGATTTATAGACGATGTTTTAGTGTCGCGTCTGAAACACATTACTTGTTGTTCTCCTCTGGGACTTCAAAACTTTCGCGAGTCCGCATGTCATACACTGTTGCCCCGGGGGGTGGTTCAATGGAAAATCGGGCGTCAGGGATAGGTTCGTTAATCCGAATGTTTGTGAATTGTATCGTTGTGGTCGTAGCATCGGTTTTCGTGCCGGTCTTCATATCGGTTATAGTCGTAACCCACTTGCCAGATTCTGGGAACCAAAGATCGGGTGCAACCTTTTTGAACTTGAAATCCTTTGTCATTAAGAACATAGGGTTAGAGACTACATAGCGTTCAGGGCGGTAGCTTTTCTTTGGATTTAGCCACAATTCTATTGCAACACCTAACATATTCCCTTTAATGTGATACACATCACTGTCGTTGAAACGTACCTCTTTAATACTTTCGATATCAAGTCCATCAATAAGCATTGTGAGAGCATCTTTCCCACCACTGAGATCCCATCCCCAGAGGCGTGGATCATTAGATGGGTCATCGACGATTTCACTTCTACGACTCAGCATAATACCGTTAAATGTTTCTCGGAGTTTCTCAAAAGTTTCGCCATCATAAGCGTATTGCTCTGTTCCGGTAATTGGAATGTTTCGGTCAGGATCGTACTGAATAGCATCCCGTGTCACGAGGCATCTCATTTTGCGTCCAGAAAACTCGAAAGTCCCCTTCCAAGTACCACTGGGGGCACGTCCCATCGGTCCATCAGATGCAACACTGGTAGTCTCGCGAAGAAAGTCAACGCGCCCGCTTTTAAGCAGCTCATCGTAATAGGCAATCCCTTCGCGAATGAGTTGAAACAGTTCTGCTTCACCTTTTGGCAGCACAGGCGAGGCTGTCGCTGCCTCAACCTTCGCAAGGATCTCAGGATCTATCTCACTGCGGATTAAGGGAATCTGGGAATTTGAACTATCTTCATAACGTTGTTTTGACCCTTCATCAAAATGATAGAGTCCTATGGTATCAGTATCTGCGGTGAACGCGTTTGTAGGTACATCGTAATTGCCTTTATAGCGAACAACGCAGCTGATTCGCAACTCGTCAATGTAGACCCCTGAAGCGAAACGCATTTTGTCACCCAGAGGAGCTGGCAGATTCGTCAAAGTTGGCATACCGCCAAGCACAAGATGATTCTCATTTGGCACTGGCAGTTCGCTCCCATCATCTCCACCTCCTAAAATAAGACCATCGCTGCCGATAGCAGCACCGCGGTCGATTGTTGCTACATAATGCACCCACTGACGGATCGGCAGACTTTCCATTTTCGTTACCATTGAAGGTTCTTTAGTCCCATTGGAAAGGATACCGAGTCGGGTATCCATCACATTATCTCTATCTTCGTCCACAGGCATTCCAATCATAAAACAGCTGAATCGGTCCGTTTGACCGACGAGAGAAAATCGGACTAGCTTCGGTAACGTCTCGTCTACGTAGACCCACGCTTCAATCGTGAGTTCGCCGGTCAGTTCGGGAAACCAAGGGGCATCCGTTTGGACTTTTCCAAGTTTAGGGTTCAGTTCAAGCCAATCGCCACCCGCTGGAGAGGGTTCGTGCGGTATTGCGAACAGTACAATTGGAGTCATTAAAACGCCGATTAGAATCATTAGAAATGTACCTCTGAGATATTTCATGGGGTAGCTCCTTCTCTGTTTTCAGGTGTTCGGGTGCGAAACGTCCTACTTTTTGACAAAAGCAAAAATTGGTATCTTGATAAGGGACATCTTTGGGTGGCTTGTCCGGAGTCGAACTTCACTTTTCAGAACACCCTTTGCTAAAACGGATGGTAACGTTAATGTTAGTTGATAGTTGTTCCTGTTCTCTTGTCTTTTTACCGTGATTGTTCCGATATCGGTTTCGGCTTTTTCGATCTGGAGCTCAGTGTTCATCAGATTCTTCAGGACCAATACTTTCGTATTTTCCTCGTCGGCATTAACTTGTCCGAAGAAAAAACGTTCGGGCGCGAGTGTATAGACTTGGCTTCCGTCGCCAGATATCGGTAACTTGATGGACCTTATTTCACCTTTGTGGTCCATGTATGCAACCGTAAGATTCTCATTAAACCGTCCTTTGGGCATCTGATCTGTTTGAAAATTCAGCTCAATGTCCGCAGTGCGCCATGGATAAACGACGTTGTCACCGCGGAGAACAGGCTGAATCCATTTCTGTGAACTTTTAATATTCTGAATCATCAGAGCCGTTTCACGAGGATTTTTAAGCCCCACGGTTTTCTTGGGTTGCGAGGCACCGGAACTTTCCACATAAATGTTCTCAGGGACGAAGACGACAGGAAATTCCCGAGCGCGCCCGAAAGAGACAAAAGTATAGGGACGTTGTGGTGAATCTGTCTGAATATGGACAGTCAAAAAAGAGGTGCTATAGGCTGCAACTGCAGTCGAACCGATACCTAAAACAAGGTCTTTCTCAATAGAGATCACATCCGTCTTAGGCTTAGCAACAACCGTATGTCACGTATTACCCGCGACAGCGGCAATGCGTATCGGCACATCACCCCGATTTTTCAGTCGGACAGGAAATTGGTAGCCTGCTAAGTCCTGATCCACAGCATCGCGCTGCAGTGTGATTAAAGCATCTAAATCCAGCAACGTGGGAAAAACTTCCAAAACCGGTTGCTTTTGTTGACGTTGGTTTTCTGAGAGTGTGAGCACACGTCCGGTCCAACGATCCAAAAATCGGTCTCGGGAGACAACAGTAGCTGCCTGATATAGAGACCTGCCCGGTGTATCAAAGAGACGCACCCACTTTTTGTTTCCGTACTCAACGACGATGAAATGTCCAGCGATAGGGTCCACATTTGGCGAATTTTTGTCCTCAAATGTGGTCCTGAGTTGCGCGATGACCGGCGTTTTAAACTTCCGAAGTTCTTCGTAATTGAGATTGCGTTCTTGCAATTCGAGTCCGATTTCCTTGGCGGCATCAACGAGCGTTGCGAAACCGGCAGCACGATGTTCCGAAGTTTTCTGCGTGAGAGTGTCTTCAATTTGCGCCAGCGATACCTGAATGCCTAAGATGTTGGCGAGGTGGTAAAGGCTGGTAACATCAGAAGTCTGTTTGTCCTCAGCGGCGAAAGCGAACGGGAGGACAAGTAGACCGATAAGAAGGGAGATGACTAAGGCTTTCATGGTTTTCCTCCTACTCATTTTTCTTCTCCAAGCGAGATGTGAACAGCCCGTGCTGTTCGGTGGCAATGTAGAGTCTGTCGTTGCTAACGATGAGAGATATGACTTTACCGGGAACTTCTGGAGAAATCCGTTGCCATTCGCTTTCTAAGTGATAGACTCCCGTATTACCGGCACCATAAACCGTAGTGCCATCTACAGCGAATCTGTCTATGACGATAGGTGTACCCATTGTATCGGTTACCACGCGCCAGTGTTCTCCATTCTGTGAGGACAAGACCCCTTCATCAGTTGCGACGTAAACCGTTGCCCGGACAAAGATTATCTCGTTGAAATGCGTAAAGCGAAGCGGAAGACTTGATGTCAGGTCTTTCCAAGTGTTGCCGTCATCAAACGATTGAAAGAGTTTACCATCCCGTTTCCCGACGTAGACAGTTTCTGCTGAAACTGCCAACTTGAATCCGCGATCTAATTCGTTGTCAGGCTGTTCACTGGTGTCTATGAGTTTGGTATTTCTCCATTCTTGATTGCCGGGTTCCCATTTGAAAAGCCGCCGTTGGCACTCTGCGTAGAACGTCCCGTCCCTAACTGCGAACCCACCGGCTTCCCAATGTTTTTTCATAAAATACAATGTAACCGGTACGCTATCGGTCTCTTCAAAATTATCAGTCAAGTACGCCTGATTCACCTCCTCAACGCTGGTCCAGACCTCAAAGGCTAAAGCCTCTCTTGTCCAGACATTCAAGGCTGGTGATCGTCCAGCGAAAGGCGGTATCTCGTGAACAGGAACGAACGCATCGTCACTGAGCGGCAAATGGAAAACGCGTAGGTCGTCTTCTGCGGGTACGATTCCATACAGCGTGTTGTCAGCGGCTACTAATCTTGAATTAATCGGGAAATTTCCTTGCGCCTGCCTCTCTTTTATAGATTTAAGGGTGGGTCCGCCCGAATTAATAGGAACGTTTTTCCACGACGCGCCGCCGTCAATTGATTGGAAAACGTCGTTACCGGTATGCATGTAGAGTCTGTCATTGAACGCGACTAAATCCAGTATTCTGGTCCCTGCCATCCCGTTCATAAAGGGTTGCCACGATTCACCACCATCGGTTGTCCGATGGACACCGGAGGTGCTAACGCTATAAAACGTATTCTCATCTATCGCTACAGTTGAGAAACTGCCCAACGTAAATAAATTTCTGTCGAATCCGAGGTCTGTCCAAGTTTGTCCGTTGTCCGTTGAGCGTAATTCGGCGATGCCCAATAGTAAGAGCGTCTCACCGACAACCACAAGTTTTATACCTGTTGGTGTTCTCACAAATGGAGATTTATTTTTCGGTGTTATCTCAGCCCACGACGTTCCCAAATCAGTTGAGTAGAAAACTCTGCCTGAACTCTCGTTGTAGGCGTGTATTATTTTTCGTTCATCCTTTAGTCTTGATTCAAGCAACCCCAAAGTAAAAAGCGTGTGCCCTGTTACGACATAGAGATTGTTTTCAGAGACCACTAACGAATGAATAACTTCAGAAGTAGCTACAGGCAGTTGTTCCCAAGTGCCTGAGTTGAGGCGGTAAAGTCCTGTGTTTGTGCCAGCAAATACAGTGTTTTCGATTGCAGCCATTGCCGTAATCGTTTGATCTATCAGTCCACTGTTAAGGAGGGTCCACTGCGCGCCAGCATCGGTAGAACGGAAAACACCTTCATTTTCAAGGGCAAGATACATTGCCGGATGTGTTGGTGAACTCTGTCCTCTCGCTTCATCTACTATTATCAACCCAATAGCATGTCCTTTGGGGCGGGGGCAAAACACATTCCATGTCCCACCAGCATCGGTTGAAGTAAACACTGCATCAGTGGAGACAATATAGAGCGTATCCTCATACGCTGCCATAGGCATCACGGACTCACCAATTGGAACACTGGTGTCAATGAGCGTCCATGCAGTCTCATCGGCTGTCAATCTGTAGATACCTGAAGGTGTAACGGCGTAAAGGGTCTTTTCAGATGTAGCGAAGATGTCAAAGACGGTGTTTCCCTGAGGTCCATCTGTCTGGGTCCACTGTGATGTAGAAAACTTAGGGGAAATTTCCAGCGTATTGGTTGGTGAGACTGTCTCAGAAACTTGTAAACCGTTTCCGTTACTTTTGTCCGGGATAAAAGCGCGCCCAACCTGATTGCGCACAGCGGGTTTTGCATCAATATCGAGTGTGATAGGTGCGTCAACGATTTCGACTGTGGGTTCAGATTGTGCGTCAAAACTATATGGTTGCTGAAAACGGGTCAGGTATTGATTGCTGACCCCGAGCAATAACATGACCAAAACAGCAGCGGCTCCAAAAGCTGCCCACGGCAGCAAGGGTTTTCCGACCGGAGCGGGTGTCTGTTTTATGTCGGCAATCTCTTGTATAATATTATCGGTTAGGTTGGTCGGTAATTGGACACTCCGAAGTGTTTCGCTGATCAAAAGTTCTTCTTGATTTTGTAAACGCGCTCGCGCTCGACGAATCCGACTTTTAATTGTGTTTACGGATACACCTAAGAACTTAGCGATTTCCTTCACTGTCATTTCACCGAGATAGTAGAGTGTCACGACTGTGCGTTCACTTTCCGGCAAGTTCTGGAGAAGTTTTTGGACGATTTCGCAGTGATAATCGGAGGCTTCCAGCTCGCGTTGCTCTGACAGGTAGTGCGTATAAGCAGATGCCTCTATTTCTTCCATAGGTGTATCTTCCAAGGATTGTATCGCCGTATTGTTTTTTTCGCTCCAATTAATGCAAAGCCGATTCGCGATGACATAGAGCCATCCAGCAAATAGATTAGGGTCTTTGAGCGTTGCGAGGCTTTTGTATACTCGGAGGAACGTGTCTTGCGTAATCTCTTCAGCAATATGGAAGTCGCCAATTTTGCGCCACACAAGCGCGTGGACGCTCTTTTGATGCTTCTGGACTAAGGTGCTGAACGCCGCGTCATCGCCTGATAAGATTCTGTGAATCAGTTGAACATCGCTTTCTACCATCAGAATTCTCCACAGTTAGTGAATAGCGTTGAAACCGTTTAAATTTAAAACGCTGCTTTACGCTTTATAATTAAAGACCAGTGTTTGATTGAGAAAGGGTGCATAATTTGGAGAAATTGTCATAAACTGTTGGAATGTAATTTGACAAAATAAGGTGCATGTGGTATTATTATTGTGTCTTGAATCGCAACTCAGCAGACACAGCAAAAAAAATCCGCCATATATGACGATGTTTTTTATGCCTTCTTCATCAAAGCGGCTAACCTCGCCTATTGCGTGAAGTTGTTACTATAAATTAAGCGGAAAGGAGTTTTTCAACATGACGTATGTGATTTGCGAACCCTGTATTGATGTTAAGGATAGTTCGTGCGTTGATGTATGCCCAGTGGACTGCATCCATCCCCTACCGGATGCTGACGAGTTTGAAGAAGTCAATATGCTTTACATCGACCCAGAAGAGTGCATCGACTGTGGTGTATGCGAACCTGAATGCCCCGTCGAGGCGATCTTTATGGAAGAAGACGTTCCTGAAGAATGGGAAGAGTTCATTGATATCAACGCGGAGTACTTTGAATAACAGATAGCAGGCGCAATCCTTAGATTCGCGACTCCCTGAACGGTTGTTAGTTTGCGAGGCCGCTTGCGGTCGCGCAAATTGGCAACCGTTTTTTATCTCTACAATCTGTTTGAGCAGTGATTATGCAAAAATTTCAACCCACCCGCATTGAAAGAGGCGACACGAGTTTAGAAATTCAATGGAAAGATTCGTACTGTAGCGAACTGTCCTACCGTTTTCTCCGAGAAAAATGCCCGTGTGCCCATTGCGATGCTGTCCGTTTGGGCAAAGATCCCTTCCATATTTTACCGTCTGATGACTTTTTTGACAATTTACGGCTCGTAGATATTCAGCGCGTCGGACGCTATGCGGTGCGTTTGGGGTGGAGCGATGGACACCGTACCGGAATTTATACTTTCCAGTTTTTGCGCGAGTTAAGTGAAAGCGCGCCTAAAACACCTGATGTGTGCTAATCATCATCCTCTTTTATGTTATAGAACGAAATACCTGCCGCGCGTGCCGCTCGATATTTTTTGAAGATTTGTAGCGGTTCATCCGCCACAATAGGTTGGATCTGGTCCACTGCCTCAAACGTAGCATAGTATTCATAGCGTGAGCTTGATCCAAAATCATCAGAATCAACGTAGAGGGTGTTGTACGCCTTAAGATAGGTGTGGCATTCCTCGTCTGTTCTGGGTAGATTGAGTTCCACTTTTCGTAGAAAATTGGCAATCGTATCAACTTCTGGAATATCTCCATGTTCTTTAATAAGAAAGGCACGCATGCCTTTTATCCAAGCCTGGGGATCTTCTATTCTGAGCTGCTCCAAGGCACGAAGTTCTTCTTCTAATAAACGACGTTCTTCTTGTGCTATTACTTGTTCTATTATACGTTTTAACTGCTTTATCTCATCTTCAAGCAAACGCCTATGGGCTTCAGTTGGAAAAAGAAAATAGTTTGCTGCGCGATCCGCAACGAGGTACTTAGCAAACTCAGGTGTTACAGGTATAAACCCATCTTTCCCCGCCATCTTCCGAGAATTTCGCCTAAATTCTACATTATAGCGAGCCTGTGGGATGTCTCCAAACTTTTGGAAGAAAGCTGCCGTGCGAAATTTTTCACGTAACGCCTCGTCTTTCGTCTCAGCGACCCAACCTTTTGGAATCTCAAGGTTCATGAATTTTCTAACTTCCGCGTTTGTTAACCTGACCCAATCTTTGCCTTTCAACTTTTCCCAATCTCTGTCTTTTAAATTTACCCAGTCTTCAACTGTCAAGTGTACCCATTTTTCAGCGTCTTTCAACTTTTTCCGGTCTTCGTCTGTCAACCATCGCTGTTGTTCAGCGGGGTGTCGCGATGGTTCATCAAGTTCGCCGAGGAACGTATTGTTAGTGGGGGTGGTTGCTGCTTGTTCATCCTCAGTGTCTCCACAACCGAAGCAGAGCAGAAGGCTCAAGACAGATGTGAGAGAAAAGAGATAGGAAAGGATAAATCTGTTTTTCATGGAGCCTCCACAGTTCCAAAAATGGTGTGTCAGGATTTTACTCCGAGAGCAATTGCGCGACGAGGTAGCAGTTTGGTGTTTTCTGGGTGGCACCTAATTCGGTGCTAAGGTTTTGACAGGTTTTCCAATAGCGGTTATAAGCGAGGGGTTGAAAGCGATTCCGTTTACCGAGGAAGGTCTTGTGGCAGCAGGCTAACTCATTGCCGTTATCAATTGGATAGCCCCAGACGCGGCAGATGACCGGACGATGTTCGTAAACAGAACAGACACCACCGATGAGCATAGGACACTCACCTTCTAACTTACCGCGTACCACGCTAACGGCTTCCATACCGGTATCTGGCATGATGCTTTCAGCGTTATAGCCGTGCGCTTCTAACTTTTTGATGGTTCGTTCCGCTCTTGCGCGAATATGTGTCCGGAGCTGCACGGGCAGCATATCTAACCCTAATTTTAGGTGTCGCGCCTCAACCGCACTGATCGCCATTGTTGCTGTATTGTGGCAGCAAGCGAAACAGGTAGATGGACAGGGCACACCTCCGGATTCCTCGCGCAAGCGTTGGACATCGCGCTGAATCTCATCAAGAAGTTCGTAATATGCTTTCATGAGGAAGCACCTAATCTACGGAAAGATTGTAGACGGCGTGCCGGAAGATAACGACTTTCGATCCGTTCTCTAAGATGAGTTTAATTTCATAAGGACTCACCCAGTCTACAGTCCCGCGGAAGATTTCACCCTCCCGGAGTGTAATCTGGATCGAGGCTCCATTTTTTCGGGCATGCCGTACGGCTTCTGTATCAATTTCACACGCCTGTACATCAGCAGGTATTTGCTTCAATTGCTGTGCTTTAACATCTTCATCAATCTCAACTGCTGCTTGAACTCTCTCTGCATCAACATCTTTATAGCAATATTTAACATCTGTTTTAGGGATATGCTGTTCGCGACCATTGCTATTGAGTGTCAAATTGGAAAGCGTCATTTCAAGGACAGTAGCCGGGAGTTGTACAGTGTCATACAGTGCGAAAAACATTGATGTTTCAAAGTTAATTTGCTTGAGGATATAGAGGTCACCGAAGCTGAGTTGCTTTGAAGATTGTTCGTTTCCTGTTTGTGTTGATGCCTCTGCATCATTGGGATCTTTTGTTGGGGTAGATTGGTTGTGCGGCTTTGATGTTGAATCTGAAGGGATTAAGGAATTATCAGGGTGACTGCGATCATGCTTTGGCGCGACTTTGTGGCCAGGGGCAGGCGCTGCCTCGTCATTCATAAATTGCCCTTGATTTTGACCTGGAAATCCAGCGTAACCGCGCGGAATAATCGCCTTGCCTTGTCGCAGCCATCGGCGTTCCGTCGGTGTCAACAATACTTCAACGTTTTGGGCAACGAGTCCTTTTTCGCCTTCGATGACACTGTACTTCACCCGTTGCCCGACGCGGAGTTCTTCGTACTCAGGTTGCTTAATAGCGGAACTGTGTAAAAAGACATCCGCGTCACTGCTATCTTGTGCGATAAATCCGAAGCCTTTATCGAAATTATAGTACTTTATCCGTCCTGTAGCCATTACATGCTCCTGTGGTCTGATCCTTCATCAAGAAGGCAACTTATAACCATTCGCGTTTCTGCGCGAGCATTTCACATTCAGAGGGAGCCTTCACCTGAGCCTCCCCAAATTTGTTAGAACCACTTAACCTTACCGTAAACACGTCTTGTGACATACGAGCATCGTTGGATCGCACCTCTCACTGAAAAATCGGTAGAAGGTCGAAAACCAAATGGCTCTACTGAATGTAAGGTTTTTCTTGACACAAACCGCTGCCCCTCTTATAATAGGGCAAATCTCGTTTTCACTGTTTAAACAACATTCAGGACTTACGCATTTTTCCATGATAACGGACATCCGACACCCTGCTGGCGGGGTTTCAAACCCAGCCAGCGAGGGGGCTGCGTAAATCCTAAACCTTGTAAAGAGAGGCAATTGCCAAGACATTTTTATATATTAAACCACAATTTAACACATTTGTCAAGTTACGAGACTCTAAAGACTTGGTTTCAATTTTTATAGGAGACTATGCATGGCAACCACCGATTTAACACACCACATCCAATCTATTCGCCTTGTTGATACACACGAACACATGAAACGTGAAGCCGAATGGGTTGAAAATGGACCAGATATCCTCCAAGATCTGTTCGGGAACTATGTGCCTGCGGACTTGGTAACAGCCGGTGCCTCCCCGGAAGCCATGGGTAACCTGATGGACGCTTCTCAAGACATTGCCTCACGGTTTGAAGGTATCCGCGAAGCGTGGGAAGCGACGCAGTTTACCGGATATGGCGAAGCAGTTAGCCTCATCGCGAAACACATCTATGGACTCGAGGAACTGACAGGCGATGGGCTCGCGGGTGCCAATAACTTAAAGACGCTGCGTGAGCCCGGCAAACGTTATCACATTTTACACGATCTCGCGAATCTTGATCACATTCAAACAGACGATTTTAGTTGGCAGTGCACACCAGACACCTCTGGTCCCGATTTTTTCCTCTACGATCTTTCGTGGGCAACATTCTGTAACGGACAGGTGGATCCGAGTGCTATCCACGCCGAAACGGGGGTTGAAGTCAAGGATCTCGTTTCTCTTAAACACGGCATGGATGCACTTTTCGCGAAACATGCCCCGTGCGCTATCGCCGTAAAATCGCAACACGCTTATAACCGGACGCTCGACTGGAGCGAAAGAAGCGATGCGGAGGCTGCCGCTGCGCTGAACGCCGTTCTCACGAAACCCGCTGGCGACATTGATGAAGCGACGCGTTTGTGTCTCGGTGATTGGTGCTGGGCGCGCGGTGTCGAGCTCACGATTGAACACAACCTGCCCTTTAAAATCCACACGGGCTATTATGCGGGCAATGACCGGATGCCCGTGCGCCGTATCCGTGCTGGCAACATGTGCGCTTTATTTGCTCGCTATCTTGACGCGAAGTTCGTCCTGATGCACATCTCCTACCCTTATAACGACGAATTGGTCGCACTCGCCAAACACTATCGCAATATTTGGGTTGACTTCTGCTGGGCATGGAGCATTGATCCGTACAGTTCGCGCGATTTCCTGCGTCGGTGTATCCATGCTGTCCCGTCAAATAAACTGTTTGCCTTCGGCGGCGATACAGGGTGGCCAACCAGTGCGATGGCTTATGCGATTCAAGCGAGGAACGAAATCCGTCGCGCCCTTGAAGCCGAAATCGCAGAGGGTTACCTCACAGAAAAACAAGCAATGGCGTTCGCGACTCGGATTATGCATACGAATCAGTACGACTGCTTTGATATAGGTGGCACCCGGGCGAACATTGCCAAAGCGGCATAACTTGCAGAATCGTTTTATGCATCCCGTAAAGCCTTCAAGCTGTCGGTATAAGGTGCGTGCGCGATTCCTTTTTCGGTGATAATTGCTGTGACTAACGCCGCAGGCGTAACATCGAATGCGGGACTATAAACTTTCACGCCCTCAGGGGCAGTAAGTTTACCGAAGCCCTCTGTCACCTCCTCCGACGCGCGTTGCTCAATAGGAATCTCCGCGCCTGTTTCGAGGGCGAAATCTAATGTTGAAGTCGGTGCAGCGACATAAAAAGGGATGCCGTGTGCCTCAGCGAGGATAGCGACGTTATAGGTGCCGATCTTGTTTGCAGTGTCGCCATTTGCTGCAATCCGGTCCGCTCCGACAATAACACATTGGATTTTGCCCTCTTTCATGACTTGTGCAGCCATGTTATCACAGATAAGCGTTACATCAATGCCGGCTTGCATGAGTTCCCACGTGGTGAGACGTGCGCCTTGTAAAAGCGGACGCGTCTCATCGGCGTAAACTTGGATTTGCTTACCGGCTTCGTGCGCGCTAAACATTACAGCCAAGGCAGTGCCGTAGTCGGATGTAGCCAATCCGCCAGCGTTACAATGCGTCAGAATGGTATCGTTTTCGCTTAGCAACGTCATACCGTGTTGCCCGATCGCCCGGCACATCGCCTTATCCTCATCAATAATCTCCAAAGCCTCAGCGAGCAGTACCTCTTTGAGTTCAGGAATTGGAAGATGATTATTTTCTTCCGTTGTGCGTGTCATTCGATCCAGCGCCCAAAAGAGATTGACGGCTGTCGGTCGAGAAGTTGCGAGATAATCGGTTGCGGACTTGAGTTCAGCAGCGAATGCCTCGTAGGTTTTCGCAGTAGAATTCCAAATTCCGAGTACTGCCCCTAATGCGCCAGCGATTCCGATAGCGGGGGCACCGCGAACACGTAGCGATTTAATTGCCTCCCAGGTTGAGGGGAGATCATCGCAATAAATATGTTTGAATTCGTTGGGCAACAGCGTTTGGTCAATCATCCGAATTCTGCCGTCAGCCCATTCAATTGTTGAAACTGCCATTTTTGGGTAGAGGGTCCTCCTTTAGAAAAAACGAAGCATCTCCGAAAACAAATAGACTAAAACCACGATTAGCGTCTGAAAGATGTAGGACTTACGCAGCCCTCCGCGCTGGCGGGGTTTCAAACCCAGCCAGCAGGACATAATATGTAGATTATCATAGAAAAACGCGTAAGTCCTAAGATGTTTACGGCACGCGGCGCGTGCCTACTACTTTTAAATGGGACATGTCAGTTGTCCGAGTTCGTTCGTCAAGCGTAGGTTTTCTGCGTAGTTGACAGGGCAATCAATGACTGAAGGAACCTTTTGGTTGAACGCATCTTTGAGTATAGGAACGAGTTCGTCGCTGCCTTCAACTCTATAACCTTTGGCGCCGAAGGCTTCGGCGTACTTGACGAAATCAGGATTCGTGAAATCAATGTGTGCGGGTCTACCAAAGCCATTCATCTGCTTCCATTCAATGAGTCCATAAGCCTCATCATTGAAGATAAGGGTAACAAAAGGCACTTCTGTTCGGACAGCGGTTTCGAGTTCTTGAGAGTTCATCATGAACCCACCATCGCCGCAGACAGCCAAACATTTACGCTCTGGATAGATAAGTTTGGCGACGAAAGCCCCGGGGAGTGCGATCCCCATGGCGGCGAATCCATTGGAGATGATGCATGTATTGGGTTGAGCGCACGGATACATGCGTGCAATCCACATTTTATGTGCGCCGACATCGGAAATGAGAATATCATCATCGGCGAGTACAGAACGGACATCGCTTAAAACTTTTTGTGGTTTCATCGGAAAATCTGCGTCATCGCGATGTTCTTCAAGTTGATCAAGTATGATTTTCCTTAAAGTGTTTGAGGCATACTCCGCATCTTTGGGATAAATTTCTTGTGCCATGAGGTGTCTGAGACTTTGGCGGATGTTGCCGACCATTTCCACATCAGTGACGTAAGAAGCATCACTTTCACTCGGTTGTGTGTCAATATGGATGAGTTTCTTATCTCGATTCGGGTTCCAGAGGCGTGGGTGGTATTCGACAATATCGTAACCGATAGCAATAACGAGGTCGGCGCGATCAAACCCGCAGGAGACAAAATCGTTTGCTTGCAAGC
The DNA here is from genome assembly GCA_022394775.1 of Candidatus Poribacteria bacterium. Taxonomy (GTDB): domain Bacteria; phylum Poribacteria; class WGA-4E; order WGA-4E; family WGA-3G; genus WGA-3G. The sequence continues at coordinate 68,536 of JAGFCB010000014.1, read as the reverse complement.
CGACACTTAAAAGCGAAAGGCGATGCGTCCAAGGGATGCTCCCTTTACCCATAAAGGTATGCGCCACCGGGATATTGGTCATTTCTGCGAATTGGGTTAGCATTCGAGAGGCGTTTTGTCGGATGACACCGTTCCCTGCGAGAATAATGGGTTGTTTCGCGTCGTTAATCAGTTGTGCAGCACGTTGTAAACAAGAGGCGATAGGTTCTGCTTCACTCGGAAAGTCGTGTGGAATAGGTTCTGCGTCGATTTGTATTTTTGCGACATCTTCAGGAAAATCGATGTGGGTAGCCCCAGGCTTTTCGCCTGTTGCGATTTTGAAGGCTTTGCTTATTGATTCGGGGATGATTTCAGGTAGATGGAGGAGCGTATTCCATTTTGTCATCGGTTTGAAAACAGAGACGACATCCATGTATTGATGCGATTCCTTGTGCATCCTGTCCAGACTGGCTTGTCCAGTAATCGCAACGAGAGGTGCCCTATCCATATTGGCATCAGCAACTCCCGTGACAAGGTTCATCGCACCAGGACCAAGCGTCGCGAGACACACACCTGCGCGTCCAGTGAGCCGCCCATAGACATCTGCCATGAAGGCAGCACCGCGTTCGTCGCGCGTCTGAATAAATTGAATTTCGGATTCCAATAAGGCATCCATGAGATCCAGGTTTTCTTCGCCTGGTATCCCGAAAATATAGTCAACGTTTTCGTTTTCTAAGCATTTTACGGTGAGTTCTGAGGCTTTCATGAGTTCATTCCTTATATTTATTTATGAAAAAAAAGAAAAATATTTGCTTTTTCTCTCTGAATTCCGTACCATTAATTAATATATCAGATTAGGTTTAGAAATGCAATTTTAAATACATAGTGAGTAGGCACAGTTGGTGTGGTGTCAACAAAATGGAGGCAATCCAAGCCAGTAAGCAGAAAAAAATATGACGAAAAAATCTATCTATATCTATATTCTCGTGTCGTTCATAAATGCCCAATTTGTTTTTGCGCAGAGCAACTCAGACAACTTTTCTCAAATCACTCACACTCCGGGTGAACTGATTGTCCGCCTACGTCCTAACGTTTCCAGCAAGCAGTTTGATAGGTTGAGTAGAAAACTCGGTGCGGTGTCTGTTTCACCTGTTTTTTCACCGACGACACCTGCCGGACAACATGCGCTGCTCCGCCGTAATTATCTGATTCAGTTTCCAGCAGCATGGGCATTAGAACCGTTGCGGCAACGGTATGCAAGACACCCTGCGATTGAAGCGGTTGAGATGAACCGCCTCAATCGACCTTGTGCTGAAGTAGTTCCGAACGATCCGAGTTATGATGAACAATGGAATTTAGCCTTAATGAATATGTCAGAAGCGTGGGGTATTGAGCAAGGGACTCCAGCAGTCACTGTGGCTGTTGTAGATGGCGGTGTAGATATGCAACATCCAGAATTTCGTTCACAACTGTGGCGAAATGCTCGTGAGATTCCAAGGAACGGTATTGACGACGATGGAAACGGCTACGTTGATGATATTAATGGCTGGGATTTCAGTGATGCCCCTACCCTACCGGGTAGCGGGGATTGGACAGTGCGCGATAACGAACCAGAGGACGAAATTGGACACGGGACGCACGTCTCCGGCATTATCGCTGCCGCAGCAAACAATGGCATTGGAATTGCGGGCATAGCATGGCGGTGTCGTCTCATGCCGTTGAGAGCCGATTTTAAATATGGGGGCGGTGGGTATCTCCAGAACGACGATGTTGCTGCGGCTATCGTTTACGCAGCGGATAATGGTGCCCAGGTGATTAACATGAGCTGGGGTGACACGGTAAATGCATTCATTATAGAAGATGCTATAGCGTATGCTTACGCCCGTGGGTGTGTGCTGGTTGCTGCCGCTGGAAATGACGGCGCAGTCGGATCGTGGTACCCTGCCGGGCTGAAAACTGTTATCTCTGTAGCAGGGATTGATGCGGAGCGGCAGCTGTACACGGATTCCAATTTCGGAGCAACAATTGATATAGCTGCTCCGGGTGACGAAATCCTCAGCACATATCTGAACGGTGGGTATCAAAATTTATCTGGCACATCTATGGCAGCTGCGCATGTATCTGGGGTGGCTGCTTTGGTTTTGTCGGGAAACCCGGATTACACTAATGCGGGGATTAAGGAAACTCTTATTACCACTGCAGAACCGCTTTTTATTAGTGGTCTTGTTGGTGCTGGTTTGCTTGATGCGTCCGCTGCACTTACCGCTTCAACAGAGCTAATCGCACAGATTGATACGCATCAGATATCCCTACAAACTACAGAATCCAGCGATATTGAGAAAATTGAGATTTTCGGTAGTGCCGGTGGGATTGGATTTACTGAGTATTGGTTGGAATATGGGATTGGTGAAGTGCCGAATTTATGGTTTCCATTGGGAACTGTGCAAACGAAACCGAAATTCAATGTTTGCCTGTACAAATGGGACACCTCTGGCTTATCTGAGGGTCAATATACAGTGCGCCTGAGCGTTCAATCGGAAAACGGCAACAGCAAAAGAGACAGGACCGTTGTTGAAGTGAATCGGACAGCACCGCGTATTTCTATGCATGAATCGCAGGCATGGTTTGTCGGAAATACCGTTGAATCGGTGGTGATGTGGCAGACGCATGAAGTATCTATTGGCGGCATAGAAATTTTTCAAGCAAACGGGAACGTCGTTAGGACTGCCCGTTCAGATTCAGAGAACTTTCTTCATATTGTGAATTTGTCTGATTTAGGTATATCCACTGGTGCTTATAAGTATCGTTTGTCGATGGAAAATCGCGCCGGGTTGTTGTCGGTTGATGACAATAATAAGGCGTTGTATGAGATAGAGATGCAAAACGCGCCTATAAATCCGCTACATCTCTCGGCAGGAACATCAACCGCACGTGCGCGACATGCTGTTGGTCCGCCAGTCGATATAAACAGAAATGGAAGACTCGAACTTATCACAGCAGAAATGGGTACAAATCTGGTACAGATTATTGAGATAGCGGTTGACGGTTCATTTAGAGAAATCTTTGCATTCAATGAACCGTTCCTACCGCGAGCAATCTTGGATACAGATAAAGATGGACTTATAGAGATATTATGTAACTCTCCAGAGGCGACATTTTTACTGGAACAACCCACACAAAATGGGTTTCCAACGGAACGCATCTGGGAATCACAAGGGCACTGGAGTATAGCAATGGTGGATGCAGATGCAGATGGTAAACCTGAGATTTTCACTCGCGCTGATGCCACCAATTCCATTTTGGTATATGAAGCAGTCGGAGATAACAATCACCGTCCTACCGCCACCTTTGAAAACCTGACGTTAGGCAGCAACGGGATTCGCGCGAATGCTGCCACAGGTGATTTTGATAACGATGGCCAGATGGAAATTTTAATCGGGGATAGTGACGGGGACGTATTTGTATACGAAGCAATTGGAAATAACCAATATAGACAGACATGGGCAGTTAGATTGCCGGAAGGCAGTCCTCAACTCTTTGCTGCTGGGGACATGGATGGTGATGGTAAAGCGGAGTTTGCTGTCTGCGCGATGACAGGCACTGAGGTCGGTACTATCGTACTTGACATTCGGTACAACCACTGGCTTTTAACTGTTTTTACGTCCGATGGCGATGATACCTACCGTCCGGTATGGACACAACGTATCCATGATGTGCGAAATGGTGGGAACGGTATGACTATTGCCGACGCGAACAACGACGGACAGAATGAATTATGCCTTGCCCTTGCACCGAACTTCTATCTTGTGCAATATGATGGAATAGATTATCGTCCCATCTGGCATCATGCTGCGACCAACACTTTCAATCCGATTGTAGTAGATACTAATGGAGATGGTGAGAATGTTTTGTTGTTTAATAGCAATAATGCCTTAACTGTCTTTGGAACACCTACAGCTTTGAACTTACAATCAAGCGGTCCGCTGAGTATTCCGTGGAATATTACGGCTAAACCTGTTGGACCAACATCCGTGCAGCTTTCATGGCAGATAGTGCCGAACGTTGCAACATATACCCTCTATCGCGGCGAAAGTGAAGATTCGGTGGCACAGATTCGAGAAGGGATTCAGGGGACAGACTTTACAGATAGAGAACTCACAGCAGGCCGCATTTACTGGTACGCGCTTACGTCTCAGGATTCAAGCGGTAAATCTTCAGCACGATCTATACCTGTATCTGTTGTAGCAACCCAACGACCCCGACTACGAAATGCGGTGTATTCACCACCGAATCAGCTGTCCTTGGCATTTGACAAACCGATGGGCATTTCCGCTACCTACGCTGGACGCTACCGCTTGCACAAGCAGCGAGATATGGCAAGCGGGATAGAGAGTTACACCCCACGTTCAGCGATTCTTGATAAGACGGGGCATCGAGTTGTTCTCACATTTCCTTCGACAGTCTTTCGGACGGGCAGCCGCTATCAGATTGAGGCATTACAACTTTCAGACATACACGGTGCCGACCTTGAAGACGAGGCAAGAATACTGACGGTAACACTACCAGTCCCCGAATTAGGCGATATAATTGTCTATCCGAATCCTGTGGAATTCGATCAGGTTACGTTTGATAACCTGCCTGTGGGGACTAATATTTATATTTACGATGTTAGTGGTAACTGTATTGCGTCGTTCGCTAAGACGGAACATGAGCGGGATAAAAAAGTTTGGGATGTATCAGGCATCAGTAGCGGTATTTATATTTATGTGCTTTCGTCTGAAAAGGATCGGCGTGTTGGGAAACTTACTATTATTCGTTGAAATCCTGCGTTGTCGCTACTCACCAGTTTTGAGAGACACAAAGGCGGGCTGGAGTTTGAACACGTTACGGATCGCTTTTACCGCTTTTTTTCGATCCTTGACTTCAAGTGCGACTTGTGCGAGATGGTAGTGCGGTTCAACAGCATCTTTTTGAAGATCAATAGCCCGTTCTAAGGTTTTGATCGCCTTATTCACCTGTCCCCGCTTTGACAGAATCCAGCCCAAGGTATCATGATATGCGGCTACATCAGGATTCAATGTAACTGCCGTATATGCCAATGCCTCAGCGAGTCTCAGTTTTTGAGAAATTGTCGGATTCCCGAGGTCTGCTGCTAACAGCTGTTGGTGGTTGTCCGCATAGAGACGAGCGAGGTTATTGTAGGCTTCCCCATACTTTGGCGCCATACGTATTGCCTGCCTATAAGCGCGCTGGGCATCTAATACACGTCCAAGTTTTGCGTACGCCATGCCAAGGATATTATAGGTTTCGTAGTCGCGCGCAATCTGTTCTTCGACCGAAGTGAGCGGGTATACATCCGAAAGCGAGGCTTCAGCCGCAAACACATCAGGCGTTCCGTTATTCCGTGCTTCTAAAAATAGTTCATACGCTTCAACGGCAAGGGCGTATTGCCCCTCCTTGAAGTATGCAAATCCGAGTTTCCGATAGAAACTAAGCGGCAGCACGTCAAGCCTACGGCTTAATTCATAAGAACTAATAGCTTTTCTATAAAGACCTTCTTGAATGTAGAAGTCCCCTTCAGCCAAGGATCGTTTTACGAGTTCCGGCAGTTCACCAGCCGAAAGGCCGATAGAGAAGAGTGAGGTTGTCTCTGCTCTGAAGTGCTTTTGATGTTGTGTGAAACCAACGACTGCAGCAATGAGCACAGCCCACAATATTAGATATGCGCGCGTTCGGGATACCCATTGTTTGGAGAAATGTTTGCTTGGGTGCAGCAGTGTGAGAAAGAAATTGGCATGTGTTGGTTCAAGTGAGGTTTCCGTTGCGTGATACGGCACGGTCGCGGCATTAGGTGCCAACATAGGCAGGTTAACAGACGAACCAGCAAGTCGCGGCGATTGTGCTATTGTTTCCGATAAATCCTTTATATCCGTATTTTCTTCCGGTTGTGGTGATTCCGCATCAGCTGCGACTGTCTCCGTATCTTCTCCCTCATCTATAGTTTCAACTGCCGCTTCAGCAAATTGCGTATCATCTATGGGTTCAACTGTATCTTCGGAGTCCGTTGGAACCCTTTCATCCGGATCGGTAAGCAAATTCGTGACGGCATCTTCTGTTTCTGTAGGCTCGGTTTCACTTATAATTTCACCAGATTGATCAGTCGTCTGGACCTTGTTTTCTGTTTCAGTCGGCTTTTCCGAGACAGTTGCAGTATCGATAGTATCTTGCGTTGGATCGGTGAGGGGATTTGCAGAGGTTAATTCTATAGAAATGTTCGGTCGTTTGTCAATTGATGCTTCATTTGTTGCGGTTTCTTCTGTTTTTTCTATAGGTGTATGGTTGGATGCGTCTATCTGAGCAGCCTCATCGGCATGGCGGGTCTGGATTCGGGAGATACTTTTCTTGATTTCTATCCGTGTGAGCATAGAATCAACATTAGAAAGTGATTCAAGTACAGGCAGCACACTGGGGGATCCCAATTCACTGATCGCTTCAAGCATTGCCCAAAGCGTTATATCATTCGACTCCGTTTGCAGTGCGTGGAGAAGCGGTTCTATTGCACTTGTGGCATTTAAATCCTGAAGTGCTTTCGCCGCCTCGCGCCGTATTACTGCGTCAGCGTCGTTGAGTGCCTCAACCAGAAATTTCACGCCCTGTGAACCGTATTGCGCGACAATCCCAGCGATAGCAGTGCTTCGCACAAGGTTCGGCTGCGTTGTATCCGTTAAATTCTGGAGGAGTTGTTCAAAAGATAACATATTTATTTTTTCGACGCGATGTGTTCACAGCGGGAGATTTACACCATGCCTTACCAGTAATGTTTTGAAACATCTATGTGCCTCGAACTCAGGGTATTCAAAATTTTGCTCGTTTCACTTAATATACTACGCCTTTTAACAGAACGACTTTTATGGGATGTGGTTTCAAATCTTCGTAGCACGGTAGGCGCGTGGAACGTATAGAAACCGTAAAGATGAAGGATATTTATCAGTTTTCAGAAAAGTCCGCTTGACATTTCGCAGAAAAGCCTGTATTATGGAATATATTTTTAGTACACATCGGAGAAATTTATGCAAAAGAGATTTTACGCACAGGTCTTCTTACTCATCATTCTGGTCCTACCCTTTGTAGTGCCTTCAGCGGCGTTTGCAGATTCTCATCAAAAACGCGGTGGCACCCTAATTTTTGGGCGTGGTGGCGACTCTGTGGGATTGGATCCAGCACTTGAAGAAGATGGAGAATCTTTCAAAGTTTGCGACAACATCTACGATACACTCATTGAATACAAAGATGGCAGCACTGAAATTGAACCGGGTCTCGCTACAAGTTGGGAAAGTTCAGCAGATGGTTTGACCTGGACGTTTCACTTGCGACAAGGTGTAACCTTCCATGATGGCACTCCTTTCAACGCCGAAGCCGTTCTTTTTTCGCTTAACCGCCAACACGATGACACGCATCCGTTTCATAACGTTGGCGGCAGCTATATTTATTGGATAGCCACCGGTTTGGCAGAGATCGTGGATACAATTACTGCTATTGATGAATTTACTGTCCAGATTCGTCTTAAGACGGCTTACGCGCCGTTTATTTACACGATTGCCATAACGCCTTTTTCAATCGTCAGCCCAACAGCAGTGCAAAAATGGGGTGACGAGTTTTCCAACAATCCAGTTGGCACAGGACCTTTCAAATTTGTGAGGTGGGACAGGAAAGATAAAATCGTGCTTGAAGCGAACGAGGCTTATTGGGGCGGACGTCCGATGTTAGACAGGGTTATCTTCCGCTCTATTCCTGACAACTCGGTACGTCTCATTGAACTTCAGCAAGGTAGCCTCCATGCGATGGAGTTTCCGAACCCGGACGATCTGCAACAGATTCGAGATGATGCATCACTTGAATTGCTATCACAACCCGGGATGAGCATCGGTTATTTGGCAATGAACATGGACAAGCCGCCATTTGACGATCTCAAAGTCCGACTCGCTATCAATCACGCGATTAACAAATCTGCGATTATTGAACACCTGTATCAAGGTTTGGGGATCCCCGCGAAAAACCCGATTCCACCGACACTTTGGAGTTACAATGATTCCATTGAGGCTTACGCCTACGATCCTGAACTGTCAAAGCGGCTTCTTGCAGAGGCAGGTTATCCTGATGGCTTTGAGACGACACTTTGGGCACTGCCGGTGCCGCGCCCGTATATCCCCGACGGACGTGCCCTTGCGGAAGTTCTGCAATCTGAGTTCCGAAACATCGGAATTGAGACGAAAATCGTGACCTACGATTGGGGCACTTACCTTGAGAAAACGAAGAATGGCGAGCACGATATGGCAATGTTAGGATGGAGTGCGGATCTCGGCGATCCAGATAACTTCCTCTATTTTCTTTTAAGTAAATCGTCAGCGGAGAAACCTGCTGGTAACATTGCATTTTATCGGAGCGATGAGATGCAAAACGTCTTAGAACAGGCAAGATCGACTACAGATCGAGACAAACGGATCTCGCTCTATCAAGAAGCACAGCAGATTTTCCACAAAGATGTGCCGTGGGTGCCGTTGGCGCACGCCAAACAGATTTTAGTCATCAACAAAAAGGTTAAGGACCTCAAATTGCATCCACTGAAATGGAGGTACTTCCGCCAAATTTGGCTTGCAGAATAATATGAAAAATTTAATTTTTATTGCAATAATTCTTGGACTATCAGTTCTATTTTTAACAGGAAGCAGTGCGCAAGAGGCGAAAATCGCAGGCGATGCCAATGGCGATGGTGTTGTGAATATCCTTGACTTAGTCCTTGTAGCTTCGCGGTTGGCTGAAAGTACCAATCTAACGGGTGAAACGAACCCTGATGTCAACGATGATGGCACTGTGAATATCCTTGATTTAGTTTTCATTGCTAACATTATGGGGGGCAGTGAAGCAGCGGTTACGCGGACAGGCGGTACACTGATCTTCGGGCGAGGCGGTGACTCTCTTACACTTGATCCGGCTGAAGCGATTGATGGAGAATCGGGAAAAGTTTGCGATATGCTCTATGATACACTGGTTCAATATAGAGAAGCCACGACTAATCTTGAACCCGGTTTAGCTGAAACGTGGCAGCGTTCCGCTGATGGCTTAATATGGACATTTCAATTGCGGCAAGGTGTCCAATTCCACGATGGTACCCCATTTGATGCCGACGCAGTCGTTTTTTCACTCACTCGTCCACTCGCCCTATTTCCTACTTTTCATGAACAATTCATCGACCAGATTATTGCGCTTGATCCGTTTACGGTGCAGATTCAACTTAAAACACCGTATGCGCCGTTTATCAGTACATTGGCAGGCACCGCATTTTCTATTGTGAGCCCGATAGCTGTTCAAAGTTTTGGCGAAGATTTTGGCAATAATCCGGTAGGCACGGGTCCCTTCAAGTTCGTTCACTGGGTTCGGGACGACACAATTACCCTTGCAGCAAACAGTCAACATTGGGCAGGAAGCCCCGCATTAGATAGGCTTATTTTTCGATCCATTCCGAACAATTCTGAGCGTTTCGACGAACTTCAGCAAGGTAATATCCACGTCATGGACCTTCCGAACCCTGACGTAATAGCACGACTTCAAGGCGATCCAGAGTTTGAGATTCTTATACAACCGAGCCTAAATATCGGCTATTTGGCGATGAACATGGAAAAGCCTCCTTTTGATAACCTCAAAGTCCGGCTCGCGATTAACCATGCCATTAACAAAACCGAAATCGTTGACCGTCTTTATCAGGGCTTAGGCATCCCTGCGAAGAATCCGCTTCCGCCCACACTCTGGAGTTATGACGATTCGATTCAAGACTACGCATACGATCCAGAACTCGCAAAACGGCTCCTCGCTGAGGCGGGGTATGCCGAAGGTTTTGAGACGACCCTCTGGGCATTACCCGTGCCGCGCCCGTACATTCCTGACGGAATGGCACTGGCAGAAGCCATTCAAGCTGACCTCCAAATTATTGGCGTTGAAGCGAGAATTGTGACGGACGACTGGGGGATCTATCTCGATAAAACAGCAAACGGAGAGCACGATATGGCGATGTTAGGTTGGATCGCCGACGTGGCAGACCCTGATAATTTTCTCTACACGCTTTTGAGTATACCATCTGCAGAGAAACCAGCATATAATATCTCGTTCTACCGAAACGAGGAGCTGCAGCACATTCTGGAGCGTGCCAGGACGAGCACTGATCAAGACATTCAGGAGTTCGCGAATAACCCGGCATTGCGTGGCATAGATAGGGTAGGGACACATTCTACCGATCGAGATGTGCGTACTGCCCTTTATCGGCAAGCACAAGCAATTTTTCATGAAGACGCGCCGTGGGTGCCGTTGGCGCACGCACAACAGCTTTTGGTTATTGACAGAAGGGTTAAAAATATTAAACTTTCGCCAATAGGGTGGAAATACATCCGTAGAGCATCGCTTGAATCGGAGTAAATATCAACAAAATTAAGCAGGAATAGTAAATGGATAAATCTGTATTTCGCGTAGGTGTTACGCGGGACTTTTTGGGACCCGATGGCACCTGCGATTTAGACGACATTGCCGGTCCGCTTTTTGACGGCGCCGGTCTACAGTGGGAATATATTTCAGAAAACACACCGGTGTTACAGGCAACACAGGTGCAAGATTATGATGCGCTCTTAGTTTTGGGTGCGGGCATCACAGCGGAGACGTTGACTAGTGCTGATAGATTGAAAGTCATTGCTCGCTTCGGTGTGGGATACGATAAGGTGGACGTGGAAGCCTGTACCGAAAATGGCGTGCTGCTGACGATCGCACCGGATGGCGTTCGTCGCCCGGTTGCTACTTCCATCATGACTTTTGTCTTGTCGTTGAGCCATCAGTTGCTGATAAAAGATCGACTTACCCGTTCAGGTGGATGGAGAAATACCCAAAACTATAGAGGGATGGGATTGGTAGGCAGGACCTTGGGACTTGTTGGTATGGGTAACATTGGAAAAGAGGCGTTCAAACTGGCAAAACCTTTTGGAATGCGCCATATCACCTCCGATCCGTACGTCACACCTGCTGAGGCAGCAGAAGTCGGCGTAGAACTTGTTGACTTGGACACTTTGATGCGAACCGCTGATTTTGTCTGTGTCTGTTGTCCACTAAATGAAGAGACGCGTGGTCTTGTTGATGAGAGACGTATCGGGCTGATGAAGCCGACAGCCTACCTGATTAACACAGCGCGCGGTCCCATCGTTGACCAAAAGGCACTTACAGAAGCACTTCAAAATCGACGGATTCAAGGGGCTGGACTCGATGTCTTTGAGCAAGAACCGATTCGCGATGATGATCCGCTCTTAAGTCTGGACAACGTTATCGCTACGCCGCACAGTATCTGCTGGACGGATGAGTGTTTCGACGGCAATGCTAAGAGCGCGTGCGGTAGCATTATTGATGTGGCTTCTGGGCAAATGCCACCCTGGATTGTGAATGGGGAGGTCACAGATAGCCCCAAACTGCAACAGAAGTTAGCGCGATGAAACAGGGAGGGACCTCATGCTTACAGAACAGCAAATCAAGCACTTCCACACCTTCGGATTCCTGATTTTTCGGCAGTTACTCAACCCAGACGAACTGAACACCATACACAAAGAGTTTGAAGCGGCGATGGAGACAGCGTATCGTCACGCACCGTTTGATGGCACACACCGACATTGGCTGCCGATGCTGGGACCTGAAACGCCATTTTTTACGAAGCTGCCAGAAGATCCAAGGTTCTGTGAAGTGGCAGAGCAGCTTTACGGGGATGACGTATTTCTCGTTGTCTCGGATGCGAACCGTTATGTCGGCAATACCAATTGGCATCCGGACCACAGTGCCGATCTAACCCAAGACTGCTATGGCGTGAAATTCGCATATTACCTTGAACCCGTTGCTGCTGAAAGTGGTGCGTTGCGACTGATTCCGGGTTCTCATAAGAATCCGCTGCACGATGATCTACGTGAAAATTTAAATGAATTGGGATCGGAGATTTGTGAGGTGCCGAGTTATATTTGTAAATCCGAACCGGGGGATGTAGTCGCCTTTGATATGCGTTGCTGGCACGCCAGCTGGGGCGGCAACGATGATCGCCGAATGTGCACTGTGGTTTATTATAACAACCCGAAGACTCCTGAAGAGGAAGCTGCCACACGCAATCGCGCGCGAAGCAACGCGAAGAGTCCCGAACATTTTAACCGACCAGGTACCTCACTCTATGATCCACATTGGGTTGAAAACCGAGCGGGAAATGAAAAGCGACAACGGTGGATTAATCGGTTAGGTGAATTGGGGTTTTTGGATCCCGTTTAAATTTAGAGTCATCTAACTTTCCTTTAATGTCGGTGTTTGAAACTGTTGGGTTAACCTATAGCTGTAGTAGATTGCTCTGCCTACCCTCCACAACGTCACTTAATCTTTTCAAGCAGTTGATGCTGCTTTCCGCAAAACACACCTATCCGTTCACTTGCAGAATTATGCAACCTTTCCTGCTCAGTTCGCGTCACGTAGGTTAAAAATCAGATGAACACTGAGATTTGAGATACAAGCTTAACAGCAATAGCAAGGGGTTCCGATGGAAAATAATGAGGTAAGTTGATGCTTTGGGCAATTATTAGAAGGGAAATTACAGCGAATATCTTAAGTTTCAGATTCCTGATGGGGCTCCTCATCTATTTCTCTCTGATTGTGACAAATCTCTTCGTTTTGACCAGGGGCTATGAGGATAGACTCCAAAGCTACCAAACTGCTATTCGAGAAAATGAAGATAGGATAAATCAGGTAACGAAATACTCTGAATTCGGACTCACTCACATGTTAAAGTGTGATAGAAGCCCGAAGCTACTTAGCATTTTCAACGAAGGCGTGGATAAAAGGAAAGGAAATACAGTAACGGTGGCACACGGATATGTCCCCGCCGTTGCCGAAAAACACGGTTCTGATAACCCATATCTGAACATCTTTTCCTCTATTGACTTCACGGTAATCTGCCAAGTTGTAATGAGTCTGCTGGCACTGCTCTTTTCTTACGACGCGATATCGCGGGAGAAGGTGGCGGGAACCTTAAGCTTAACACTCTCTTGTGCGGTTGCGAGGCCGACACTGCTTTTGGGAAAATACATTGCAGGAATGGTATCTATTTCTCTTCCGCTTATTGCGAGTTTTGTTGCAGGCTTATTGGTGATACAATTCTCTCCTTACGTCTCTTTCAACAGTTCAGATTGGATACGGATATTGCTAATCTTCCTTGTATCGATGCTCTATGTATCTCTCTTTTTTCTTATCGGACTTTTTCTTTCCACTCGAACGGACAGGCCTTCTATCACTCTGATGTTCTCAATGTGCGTTTGGATACTTTTCGTACTTATCGTTCCGAACCTAACAGTTTTATTAGTGGAACATGCAAGCCCAATACAATCGGAGGAGCCCTATAAAGAACAGGCGGGCGAACAGTGGAAAAAATTTGAAACCGAAGTCAAAGACTACTTACAAAAACGAGGGGTGGAGTCTTCTCTTGACCTGGCTAATCCGAGTGGCATTGGTTCCCGATCAGGTGTCAATGATTACGACAGTGGAGAGACAGTCAGTGCGAGCGGTTTTCGGAATGAAGAAGGCCTGCCTCTTGCCCAAGAGTGCTACGAGTTTAAGGAAAATCTCCGTGCGCAATACGCTGACAGGATCTGGCAAATACGCAAAGCGTATCTCGACAAAAACCCAAACAGACAATCTCTATTGGCACTAAACATATCGCGTATATCTCCGGCAGCGGTTTATTATAACACCGCTGCAATTCTGGCAGAAACAGATTTGGGAAGTTTCTGGCGATTTATGGAACAGACGCGACAATATCGCCGTGAATGGATCGACTATCTGAGAGATGAAAAAATATTTTCTTCACGCAGATGGTTTACGACTGAATTCGACGAGCCTTTTGATTTAGGTAAAGTTCCAAAATTTAAGGAACAGAGCGAAGGCATTGGCAGTAGTCTGCAACGCGCAACATTAGACATTATGACACTCGCTATATTAAACATCCTACTCTTCATGGGTGCATTTATCTCATTCCTGCGATATGATGTTGTGTAATAGTGGTTCTGAGTTGTCTGGAAGGAAGCGATATGATTTGGCACATAGCAAAACGGGAAATCCTTGATAATGTGACGCGTTTTCGGTTTGCCCTCACGCTAATTCTGGTGATGGTGCTAATGGTGATGAATGCCGGGGTATTTGTGAGCAGTCAATATCCGCGAAGAATAACAGAATACTCCGAAGACACCCGCGAAGCCGTTGCGTCAATCAGAAAGAAAAGCAGCAATTTAGGCGATCTTGCAGTAAAAGGCCCAGGAAATTTGTACAAACCCGTGAGTCCATTAACCTTTATTGCTACTGGTGAAGATGCGAACTTACCAAAGCGAGTTGAAGGTGCTTCCAGTGGCGGCTATGGTATTGGCATGACAACGCCTGATTTGAGTTTCCAGTATTCTTGGTCAGCAAACTGGTGGCTTCAGTACCCACAGGACACATCCCGTAAAAACGATTCGCTACCCAATTTCACGGAATTAGATTGGACGTTCATCATCGGAGTGGTGATGAGTTTTATGGCGATTCTGTTCACTTATGACACCATCTCTGGAGAGCGTGAAACAGGAACGTTAAGCTTACTCATGGCTAATTCCGTGTCACGAGCGACTGTACTTCTCGGAAAATTCACGGGTGCGTTTCTCACGATCTTGATTCCCTTGTTTATTGGCGTATTACTGAACTTAATGGTCGTCAGCGCGTCAAGATTAGCGTCATTTAGCGGAGACGAATGGGCGCGAGTGGGAATAATCTGTGTTATTTCTATGATCTACATCTCAATATTCTTATGGCTTGGATTGTTTATCTCAAGTCAATTTTCTAATTCGTCAAGCAGCTTACTGACGTTGTTGTTAATTTGGATCGTCTTTGTGGTGCTTATTCCGAACACAATGGGAGTATTGGCAAGCGGTTTCAAGCAGGTTCCCTCCAGAAGTGAAATATCTCGGATAAAGAAAGCAAAGGAGGACGCAATTGATAATCGACACAAAGCAGGAGACAAACTGTACCGAACAGGTTCGCCTTCTGACCAACCACCTAAAATTGAGGTGTTAAGGATGTGGGCTGACTACCTAAATGAACATGCTGATGCAAAGAGCAGATTTGATGATGAACATTTAAATAAACAGTTTGCACAGGTTGCGTTTACACAACAAATTACGCGGCTATCCCCGGCGGCTATTTACACATACGCCGTAGAATCTCTGGCAGGCACAGGATTTGCCAGACATCAAAGGTTCGTGCAACAAACGCGACGCTACAGACAACAGTTTATCGACTTCATCAAATCAGAGGACAGAGGAGACAATGAAAGTCACCATGTCTATCTTGTAAAGGAAGGGTTATCCCAAAAACCGGTTGCTTTTAATAGTATTCCTAAATTTTCAGACGAATTGACTTTAGGTATCACTTTCAAAGAAGCACTGTTGGACCTGACGTTGTTAGTTTTACTCGCGCTACTTCTGTTTATGGCGGCTGTCTTAACGTTTTTACGGAGCGATGTGAAATAGTGGATTTAAACAAGGCATCGTGATATAATTTCCTCCAGAGGAAATTAGAATCTAAGGAGGAAGCACTCATGAAAATGAAATTGTCTGTCTCTGCTCTGCTTTTGGTCGGTTTCGTAATTTCTGTCACAGTGATTCAGTCCGCAGCAGCCGACGATCCCCGAGAAAAAATGGGGCTTGCGGCACTTTGGACTTTTGATAAAGGCACGGTTCAAGGGAAAGACGTTGAAGATGTTTTCGGGGATAACAGCGGCACCATTATCGGCAAACCCGACCAAATCGACGGGTTTCGCAGCGAAGCCTTCGATTTTGACGGTGCTGTTGATTTGATACGAATGGGTGAGGATATCTTCTTCCCTTCTGTGACAATGGAGGCGGTTATTAAGCCGACCCTTGGCACACGAAATCCGATCTATGACAAATATAACTACGGCATTCAACTGCTGGATAACAATAATGTTGGTATCTGGATTCGCGCAGACGCGGCAAAAGCGGCAAAGCATTGGCCCTCCGCTTACGTGCCGTTTCCGACTGACGGTGAGTGGCATCATGTCGTTGGGGTTGTTGAGAGTAAAAAATCTGTCCGAATCTATCTCGACGGTGAGTTGAAAAAGACTACCGAGGCACCCGATCCAATCAGCATTGCTTACGGTGCTGCACATAAACCGACAATCGCTTACACACAGCATTTAGGCGGTATTTGGTACGCTGGTGCTATTGACGAAGTTGCCGTTTTTGAAGGGGCGTTAAGCGACGCCGAGGTGCGGAGATTGCATACATTGGCGTTGGCAGTTGAACCTGCTGAAAAATTAGCAGTAACTTGGGGGGCACTTAAGACTCAGAATTGATATTGCGATTTCGTCTACCTCTTCTGCCGTTTGGGATTAATCGACAGCAGGACGTGATGGGTTGCCCCAGTGTCCGTTTCTGTCGTTTCCACTCACGACGACCCCTTCTCTATCCCATCGAAACGATGCCTGGACATCAGAGGAGCAGTAGCGGAGCGTGAGACCGCACCGTCGCCTCGGTGATGGGTTGGCGTTTGAACCGTGCAGCAGCAAGTCGGTATGGATGGAGATTTCGCCTGCTTTGAGTTCAACATCTACCGGTTCACCATACGCCTCTGCGTTTTCAACGATTTGACCCAGGATGCTGTTTTCATCAGGTTCCCTGTGCCGAGCGGTTAAGTGTCCGAGGTGATGGGAACCTGCGATAAACCGCATTGCACCGTTCTCAATAGTTGCATCGTCAATTGCGAGCCAGACGGTGACGGTTTTAGAGGGACTGAGGGGCCAGTAGCCAGCATCTTGATGCCAGCCGACGTTCTTTGGATCGTGCGGCATTTTGCAGAAATAGTGCGCGCCCCAGCCGATAACATCCTCACCAATCAGATCCTTCACACAGGCAACAATCTTGGGATGCGTGAGTAGATCATAGACCTTTCCGTATCTCATGTGCGCAGAGATAATTGAGTAACTACTTCCGCCTTCTGAAAGGACATTTGTTAACAGGGCATCAAAGTACTTGCGATGTTCACCGATTTCGATTGCATCGAAAATTGAGATGCCTTTGATATAACCGACGCGGTTGAAATTAGCCACCTGTTCCTGAGTGAGTACCTTTGGCTGCTCTGTGGTGCTCGGATAAAACCGAAGGTCACGTCCTATTTCAGCGAGTTGTTCCCACGTCGGCATGATTTTGTCGGTTTTGTAGGTTACGCCTTGGTTTGACATGTGTTGCTTCACCTTATGTAAATTCTGATTTCATTCTACCATAAATACAATCAAAATGGTATAATATATTAACGCAAGTTGCCACCTTTTATCCACATAGCACTCCGCTGGAGTGCGATCGCGCAAATACGCCATTTTCTATAGATATATCACCCCTCTGGGGTGCGGAAAAAGACGAAAACCCGTTCGGAAGTGCGCAAAATCTGTTAGTAGCGACTTGGGTTATATTAGGAATCATATTTTGAAATTGAGGCTTTTTAATGGCGCATGCATATACCCCCGGTCTTAAGGTGACCGAGGGGATGATAATAGAAAAAGAACGCCGGCTCCCACTTGAAGGTGAAGTACTCGTGCAAGCCGGTACAACAGTTAAGGCAGAAGATGTCGTTGCAAAGGCAGACCTGCCGGGCAATGTTCAACTCGTAAACGTTGCGAACCTACTGAGTATTCCACCAGAAGAAAGTGCTGAATACATGCTCAAACCTGTAGGCGAAACTGTCTCAAAAGACGAGATTATTGCTACAACCAAAGGAATTTTTGGGCTTTTCAAATCACAAGCACGTTCACCAATTGATGGTACGATTGAATCAGTATCGGATGTTACAGGACAGGTAATCCTGCGCGAGCCGCCCGTCCCTGTTGAAGTCAAAGCCTACACGGATGGTACAGTAACGGAAACCGTTCCGAATGAAGGTGTCACCGTGGAAACATACGGGACCTATATCCAAGGCATCTTTGGGGTTGGTGGTGAGACGATAGGAAACTTAACCATCGTTGCGGCATCGCCAAGTGATGAACTGTCTGCCGAACAGATACTGCCTGAGCATCGGGATAATATTCTTGTTGGTGGTTCATTGGTCACAACGGAGGCGATCCAGAAAGCGATTCAGCATGGCGTGAAGGGGATTATTGCTGGCGGTATTGATGACGCGGACCTACGAGAACTTCTCGGCTATGAACTTGGGGTTGCGATTACCGGTTCCGAGGAGATTGGCATTACTATCGTTATTACAGAAGGATTTGGGAGCATCGCGATGGCGGAGCAGACGTTCACACTCCTGAAAGCGCGAGAAGGTATGAAGACTTCCATCAACGGTGCGACGCAGATTCGTGCGGGGGTTGTGCGTCCAGAGATTGTGATTCCGTTATTATCAGAGACCACAGAATCAACACCTGATACTGTGGATGGCGCTTCTGAAGGTGTTCTGGAGGTTGGCAGCTCAGTGCGTATTATTCGGGAACCGTATTTCGGACAATTGGGACGTGTTACGGAGCTGCCGGTAGCACTTCAGAATTTGGAGACAGAAGCACAGGTGCGGGTGCTGCGTGTTGAACTCAATGACGGTCAACAGACGACACTCCCTCGCGCTAATGTTGAGACGATTGAGAAATAAAGGCTTTCAACTGGGTTCGTTTTCATACCACTTGACGTTACCGGTGCTGAGGCCGCTGGCGACGATGTCCAGTCTACCGTTTCCGTTCACGTCCAAGACATGCATTTGTCCAACGCCTAAGCCGCCATTGTCAATCGTCTCTTTACGCCAGTGATTATGCGCCAGATTCTCCGGACGGTAGAGGTGCAGACTTGTGCCTTCGCCGTTGTAGCCACAGACCACCTCAAGCATACCGTCATCATCGATGTCCACGGCGGCGAGGGAGTGTCCGCGGTTGAGTGTGTCGTCAATGAGGTGGCGTTCCCACGGGTCGGTGCGTAGATCACCGGTGGCTTTATACCAGACGAGATTGTTCCCGTGCCACGGTTCAATCGCTAAAATTTCGTTGATACCATCACCATCAATATCTGCAGTGTAGGTATCGCTACACTCGCGGTCACTGATAATCCACTTGCCCCAGTCGTCTGTCATTGGGTTAACAGGCGGTTCGTACCAGATTAAGCCTTCTGTGCAGCTAATTAGCACATCGTCGCGTCCATCTTGGTCAACATCGTTGATGCTCAAGCCGTGGTTGATGTGGAGGGAATCGTCAAGGAGATGGGATTGCCAAGAGGCTGTATCTCGTGGCGTATCAGAGAGTTCATAACACCAAAGGGAGCCAGGGCTGTGCCATTCGCCGGGGTTGCCGTCTTCACCGCGAATTGAGGCGACGATAAGAAAAGGTGTCGATATTGCGTTGTCGGAGAAATTTGCGAGCGCGATGCGGTGGATGAAAGGGACATCAGCAATGTGGTGGCTTTTCCAGTTCTGTCCGTCTTGTATTGGTGATTCAAGCCAGTGGAGGTAGCCACCTGCAGCGTTTACGCCGCGGTTAAAACCGCTCCCGGCGATGAGGTCAGGGATGCCGTTACCTGTGAGATCGTAAGGAGCGATAGTGATGTGTCCGCTGCCCTGATCGGTTACGAGGTGTCTTTTCCAGTGAGGTGCTTCGTACCAAGCGATGATGGGTTCGCCTGTGGAGCCTGCGATGATGTCGAGTTGTCCGTCACCGTTTATATCGGCAACAGCCAATCCGTAAACGCTTTTGACGGTATCGTCGAGTAGATGTCCCTTGAATTTCACGGCTGACCTCCTCATGTAACCGCACACGGCGTGTGTCTACTACTATTTATGGATTGCGGAAAAAACGGACGATTCCTGGCTCTACTTCATACCCGACCCCTGCCCAGAATGCAATCGCCCACGGATACTTTTCTTCTACAAGTGCTGTGATGCGTTTAACACCCAGTTCCGCTAAATATCGCTCGCCTTCTTTGACCAATGCTCGCCCGATACCCCGCCGTCGGTAGTTAGGATGAACCGCGATGCGATACATATTGCCGCGCCACCCATCAAAAGTGGCGATTATGGAACCAACAATGCGTTGATTCACTTCAGCAACCAATACCAATGCGGAACTTTCTATCGCACCTTGGATGTCTGTAATGGTATCTGTGACGCTCGGAGATGTTCCAGCAGCGTGCCATAATGCAAGAAGTGCTTCTGCTTCTTCTGAACGACATTCCCGAATGAGAAATGGGTCTGAATGGACATTTGCGTTATCGGATAAATCCATAACCCCCTTTATCCCCCCTTATCAAGGGGGCAGATGCGTACACCGCAACTCCCCTTTATCCCCCTTATCAAGGGGGCAGATGCGTACATCGCAAAACCGCACCTACCAATTAGAAAAAGGAGCGGTTATTCGTCAAGCCAACTCATCATGCTACGCAGATTTTTGCCAACCTCTTCAATCTGGAGTTCTGCTTCCTGTCGGCGGAGTGCGCTGAGTACGGGTTGATTCGCCTCGTTTTCCAAGACCCACTCCCGTGCAAAAACACCTTCCTGCACATCCTTCAAGATTTGGCGCATTTTATCTCGGATACCGTCGTCAATAATCTGCGGACCACGTGTGAGATCCCCGAATTCGGCAGTATTGCTAATATCATTCCGCATTTTGCTTAACCCGCCGGCGTAAATTAGATCAACAATCAACTTGAGCTCATGGAGACACTCAAAGTAAGCCATCTCTGGTTGGTAACCGGCTTCAACAAGTGTATCGAAGGCGGCTTTGATGAGTGCAGCGGTTCCACCGCACAGGACAGCTTGTTCACCGAAGAGATCTGTTTCGGTTTCCTCACGGAACGTGGTTTCGATGACCCCTGAGCGCGTGCCGCCGATGCCTTTCGCATAAGCGAGTGCGACATCGCGTGCGAGACCCGTCGTATCTTGATGGATAGCGATAAGACACGGCACGCCGCCACCGCCTTCAAACACTTCACGAACGAGGGATCCGGGGCCTTTCGGTGCAATCATTGCGACATCAATATCGCTGGCGGGTACAATCTGCCCAAAATGGACACTAAACCCGTGTGAGACAAGCAGCATATTGCCTGCTTCCATATTCGGGGCGATCTGGTCACGATAGACGGCTGCATGGCGTTCATCAGGTATGAGTACCTGAACAATATCGGCCATTGCTGCGGCTTCTTCAACGTTCTTGACGCTCAAGCCTTCTGCCTCTGCGCGGGCTTTTGAAGGGCTGCCTTCGTATAATGCGACAATCACGTTTGCCCCGCTGTCTTTGAGGTTTAGCGACTGTGCGCGTCCTTGTGCTCCGTAGCCAACAACAGCGACGGTGCGTTCTTTCAGTAAATCAAAATTAGCATCACTCTCGTAATAAATCGTTGCCATATTTTTATATTTCCTTGCGGTTCGTCTTTTTGTATTTCCTTGCGGTTCGTTCAGGAGCCTTGTATGGAAAAACAGTTCTCTCCGTATATCCAGCCCGGCGCGATGCTTGGACTTACTTTGCGGATCGTTAAAAGATTATTTTTCAGATCCACGCAGCATCGCTATTTTGCCGGTGCGTGCTAACTCAAGGATACCGTACGTATTGAAAACATCAATCGCCGCTTTCAATTTCCCTTCATCCCCTGTAACTTCAAGGACAAGTGAGGCAGGCTTCATATCTATAACCCGCCCTCGGAAGACTTCCGCGACTTGTAGAACCTCGGTACGTTTTTGAGGATCATCGGTAGCGATCTTGATAAGGACAAGTTCTCGCTCAACATGCGTTCCAGCGGTGGAGAGGTCGGTCACCTCAATAACGTCAATGAGTCTGTTTAAATGGTGATAGATCTGTTCAATGATCTGTGCGTCCCCGTGCGTGACAAGGGTTATCTGGGAAATGCTTTTGTCATGCGTCTCGGCGACGTTAAGACTGTCGATATTAAAGCCGCGCCCGCTGAAAAGTCCTGCAACACGGGCGAGGACTCCGAATCGGTTTTCGACTAAAACGGAAAAGATATGTCGTTCTTCTGGATTCATTTTTTAATTTTACCTTGCGGTTAAGTCAGGGGGGGTTGGGCACTCACCGTGCCTTTCCGTATATCCGTCCTCCATTCCATTACGGACTGTGTTTTTGAGTTAAGGGTTTATTCTTCACCAGAAACGATTGCGTAATGTAATGAGGCAGTGCCCAAAGCAGTTAATGATGAAAATCTTAAGATAACCCGCGGATAACATCTCCAAGTCCGGCACCTGCTGGTACCATTGGGAACACGTTCTCCTCTTCATCAACAATGAAGTCAATGACGACAGGACCGTCGGTAATCCCTTTTGCCTTCTGCAATGCCGGTTCAACGTCGTCGGGGTGTTCGACCCGCAAACCTGTGGCACCGAATGCTTGCGCGAGCAAGGCGAAATCAGGGTTGTCGTGATAATCAACAGCGGAGTAGCGTTTGCCGTGGAACAGTTCCTGCCATTGACGCACCATCCCTAAGTACATATTGTTGATGATAAAGACCTTAAGTGGCAGCTTCATCGTAACTGCTGGCACCAGTTCTTGGATCGTCATGATATAGGAGCCGTCCCCGTTGATGTTGACGACGGTTTTGTCCGGGCATCCGAGTTGTGCACCAATTGCGGCAGGGAGGCTAAAGCCCATCGTGCCGAGACCGCCAGAATTGAGCCACTGTCGAGGTTCAGTAAATTTGAAGTATTGCGCCGCCCACATCTGGTGCTGCCCGACATCCGCAACAACAATGGCATCACTGTAATGCTCATATATTTTCTCAATAACGTATTGCGGCATAACAACATCCGATTTTTGCTCGTATTCAAACGGATATTTCTGTTTCCACTCCTGAATTTGAGCGCGCCATGGGTCGATATCCGCAGTGCTCACCTGTTTGTTGAGCTCCGTTAGGACGCTTTTCGCATCGCCGACGATGGGGACATCTACAGGGACATTTTTCCCGATACAAGACGCATCAATATCAATGTGGATCTTTTTGGCGTTAGGTGCGAATTTACTGAGATCACCTGTAACGCGGTCGTCGAATCTCGAACCCACAGCGATAACAAGGTCTGAATCGGTGAAGGCGTAATTTGCGCAACAAGAGCCGTGCATACCGGGCATCTCCATCGCCAACGGATGCGTCTCAGGGAACGCACCAAGCCCCATCAGAGTGACAGTAATCGGGATTTGTGTATTCAAAGTCAGCTGCCGTAGTTCTTCGCTGGCATTCGCAAGGACAACACCGCCACCGGCATAAAGCATGGGACGTTTGGCTTCTTTAATTAGTGCCGCTGCCTTTGCAATTTGTCCTGGGTCGCCATGAACTTGGGGTTTGTAGCTGCGGATGTCAACCGTTTCTGGATACTGAAACAGTGCTTCATTGTTCTGGGCATCTTTGGCGATATCAATGATAACAGGTCCCGGTTTCCCAGTTTTTGCGATGTGAAACGCTTCAGCGACAACATCCGCGATTTCGTCACTGCTTTTAATGAGGTAACTGTGCTTACAAATCGGACGCGTTACGCCAATAACATCACATTCTTGGAATGCATCACTGCCAATATAGTGAGTAAAAACCTGTCCAGTAATCGCGACCATCGGAATAGAATCCATATAGGCAGTAGCGATACCAGTGACGAGGTTGGTCGCGCCGGGACCGGAGGTTGCGAGTGCAACGCCGACTTTCCCTGTGGCGCGCGCGTAGCCATCAGCGGCGTGGGAAGCCCCTTGTTCATGCCGCATCGGAATTAATTTAACTTCGGTCTCGCCGTACAGAGCATCGAAAATCGGCATCGCTGCGCCACCGTTGACACCGAAGATATATTCGACACCTTCCCGCTTGAGACCATCAACCAGGATTTGTGCTCCTGAAAGTTCCATGCCAATTTTCCTTTTTTTAAAGATTCAGTTTTTGACCGTTTTGTTCGTTGTTCAAAACGGGTTTAGGTTCAGTTCAATACCCTTCTAAGGCGTGCTGAGCAAACACTCATATAAACTGAAACAAGCCCGATTTTTCGACAACGGAGAAAATGAACAACAGGTACGCAGGTCAAAGGAGTGAAATTAAAAAAACCTTCTCGTTCCAAACATGGAGACGAGAAGGGCATTACACTTGCCTTACCGTGGTACCACTCCAATTCTCTTCCCATTTTTATTGGAGGTATCGGGCTTACAAAGCCCGCCTACAATGAGAAAGAGCACTCTTTGGGATGCGATAACGGGCATCACACCGACCAATCCTACCTGTCGCGAGCGAAACTCGCACCTACAATTGTTCAGATTAGCAGCTCCAGGGCGACCTTCAGTCGAGGGAACTTGAGGAAACCTTTCAGCCGGTGAGTTTCCATCTCTCGCAAGCCCGGACGACTTACTCCTCCCTTTCAACGCTTTTTTGGTAATCTATTTAAATGTTAATTACGCACCCCGTTTTATGAAGTTTCAGGGC
The DNA here is from genome assembly GCA_022394775.1 of Candidatus Poribacteria bacterium. Classification (GTDB taxonomy): domain Bacteria; phylum Poribacteria; class WGA-4E; order WGA-4E; family WGA-3G; genus WGA-3G. Next base: position 44,039 of record JAGFCB010000014.1, on the reverse strand, counting down.
GTGCTAAATTATATTTACATTTTAAGTATAACACATTTAAAGAGAGATGTCAAGAAATTTTAATCCGGTAGGTAATTTGAGCGGACAAATGCTGTTTTGGGAAGTAGAGGGTAGGTTTGAAATGCTGCTCAGACCTACCCCTACGACACCCAAAAGTTATATGGACGTTAAGCGTTCGCTACGTAGAGCTCGTTAACCCGTGACCAGTTGATGACATTCTTCCAAGCTTCAATGTAATCTGGACGGCGATTCTGGTAGTTGAGATAGTATGCGTGTTCCCAGACATCAATTCCGAGAAGTGGGGTATGCCCCTGCATAATCGGGCTGTCCTGATTTGCGGTGGAGTAGATTTCCAAGCCGTTGTCGCCGAGGACGAGCCATGCCCAACCGGATCCGAAACGTGTGGCGGCTGCAGTCGTGAACGCTTCATTTGCAGCCTCAAGTGACCCAAAGGTGGAGGTTATCGCTGCTGCGATTTCACCGCCGGGCTCGCCACCGTTAGGGCTCATAATGGACCAAAAGAGTGAATGATTGGCGTGTCCGCCACCGTTGTTAATGACGGCTTGACGCTTGTCTTCTGGAACCTGGTCAAGATTCTGGAGGAGTTCGTGAACATCCATATCGGCGAGGGCACCGAGTCCTTCTAAAGCAGCGTTAAGATTATTGACGTAGCCTTGATGGTGTTTGCCGTGATGAATTTCCATCGTATCAGCACCGATGTGAGGTGCCAAAGCATCGTGCGCGTAAGGGAGCGCTGGTAATGTGTGTGCCATTTAAAAATAGCCTCCTATTTTATTTTTTTCATACGCTTGCAAACCGCGTGCTATAGGGTTGCAAACAATGTCCTTAAAAAATCTACAAGAGTATAGCAGATTTAGCAGAAGTGTGCAAGTTTTTTCTCAGGAAATAGTGGAAGGCAGGCTATTCGTCTGATTCACTTGCTTCAACGAACGCCCCGACGCGGCAGACTCGTTTATAATCGCAATAGCTGCAAGGTTCCGTTTTGTTTTTAGGTGTGATGGGTGCGTCGCCTTCTTCCTCTGAATCCACAAATGTCTCGACGCGTGTAATGAGTGGAAATGTACCATTAGATATACTCTCAACGTATTGCTGAACATAGCCACTGACGCACATAAGTCGGTCATCGAAAATTTCATCCGCTAATAACTGCCCACTTCTTGAATGCACCGATTTCCAGCCTGTACCGTTGTAACTGTTGTAAGTGGCTCCGTTTTGGGATTCCGTTCCGATGCCCAGTTCTGCTGTGAATTGGTCCAGTCTGATTTTATAATAGAGTCCTGCTGCTGGCTCTAACCCGTCGTTTAGCAATTCCTGTGCAATGCGTAGATAGATGGGGAGTTGGAGACTCCGTCCGCTACGGATCTCCGGCATTCTAATCGTGGAACTGCCGGTCTTATAGTCAATAATATTAAAGGCACCATTGCCGAGATCAAGGCGATCTATTTTACCCTTCATACGCACATCACCGATACGGATTGGCTTCGTACAACTGAGTTCGGAATCTGCCGGTTCGCCCGCCTGCCCGAAGTTGACTTCAAAGTAACTTGGTATGAGCGGTAAATCGGAACTGCGCTCTGCTTCGAGCCATTTGTGCAGGGCAACACGCAGTTTCGCTATATCAGTTTCCCAAAAGAGATTGTTCGCTCCGATGGGTGGCTCGTTTCGCTCTCCGCGGCGTTCCTCAGCGGCATCTTGTAAAATTTCATTCAATTGGCGTTTCGCTTTTTCAAAGTCATTGTCAACACATTGCGGGATAGGTGGATCCCTTCGGTCTCGGCGATTATAGAAGAATGTGAAGAGAACTTTGTGAAGGAGTTTTCCTCTCTCCAAGCTTGATAATTCATCTTCCTCCTCTTCATCTTTAACACCGAGTTTCAAAACGTTACCCACAAAGTACTGAAAAGGACACTTGGCGTAAGTTTCCAATGCTGTGACAGAATATAGTTCATCGTGAAGGCTTTGCAACTGATTTCGGCTTTCGGGAGAAAGCATTTCTGCCGTTAACACGCCTTCATAATCCAAATATTTATGTGTCGTCTCGCGGCTCTTCTCAATTTTAACGACGTGGTCTATCAGCGGACGCATATTCGCAATTTCAGGAGGGAATTCTCCATCGGCAGCGGTCGGTGCCATCCAAACATGATCTCCGTACGCACTGAGGAAACCGGTTACACTACCTTGTGAAGGATTTGGAATATCCTGGGTTTCGTCAATGTCAGCGATTGCTTTTAATTCTCCAAGAAAAGGAGAAGGGATCTGTTCTGCTTCGCGCTCGCGTTGTGGTACAAGGAGGTAGAGTCGTTCGCGAAAAGACTTGAGAACCCGATAGAATATGAATCGGTTATCGTGTAATTGCTCTTCTTCATTGCGATAAGGGTTTTCTGGTAATAACGGATCTGGACGATAATTTTCTGGAAACCTACCCTCTACAAAATCGCCTAAAAAGACGGTGTCAAACTCTAAACTTCTGAGTTCATTAGTATATGCTAAACTTGTGAGTTCACTCAGTGAAAAGATCTTAACAGTTTCCGCATTTACCGATGCTCTATTTTGATAGCGGGTATGCTTCGCAATATATCTGAGTTTATTAATATAATTTTCATATTTATATGACCCATCTTCTTCAGATTTTAGCATGTCACAAAACCCTTTAACTATTTTTTGAAACTGCTGGAATGCGTTTACCTCGCCTTCAACAATTTTTCTATTTTTCAATAGCATCGGGTTTAAAATAGTGAGAATGACTTCCTCGGATTCGAGAAAGTTATTGATGTAATTCTTAAATTCGTCGGGAGACAAATCGTCTGGACGTGATTTAGACTTAACGTTAGGAAAATAGGTGTTACCGATGGGAGTTTGCCGCGGTGAAAGGTGAGAAAAGATTTCTTTAACAACCTCTGATTTCATTAATGACACATTTTCAACGAGTGAATATGGGAGGCCATACGTCGGAAAAACTTCTGCAATTCGCTGTTGGTAATTACCTATATTGTAGAATACAACACAAATTTCACCCATTTTACAGTCGGTACTTAAGACCCGTTGCTGAATTAGATGAGCGATCTGCTCCACCTCTTCGGATCGATCAGATGGCTTTAAAACCTTAATTTTCTCTGTTAGATCAGTTTTGGGGGTCTCCAAGGTAACATTCGTTTTGAACAGGTTCTCAGCGAAATGTTTATGTTGATTAGGATCCTGTTCATAGTTGGTATCAATGTGAGCATTTGTGTCTTTAAATTGTGAGACGAGGTCAATAATATTTTTATAAAGGGCTTTATTGTCTTCAACACAATCGGTGCGAAACCACATCTCTATGTTAGGTATCTCCGCAATGTGTTTCAAGAGTTTAATATCGGCTTTTGAAATCAAAGTAAAACCTTCAAAAACAACAAGATCAACACCAAAAAATGCGTTCTTGATGAACTCTTTTTTGAAATTGTTTGCAAGATAATGGTGTCTGCCCTTCTCATCTATCCATTGGTTCCCAAGTTTCGCCTCATATTCGCTGTAAAGGTGAGCCAGATCTACTTGGATTAGATTATCTTCTACAAAGTTAGGTTCAGTCTCTCCTTGGTCTCTAAGGTGATTTATCGTGTCCAAGATGAGGGAGAGTGTACTGTCGGGGATGGCGGTATTTTGGATTGGACGAAATGTGTTATATAGGTCGGTATTGTCAGCCTCAGGATCTGCTATTTCGTGAAGCCAAAGGTGTTGGATTCCTGATAAAATATGTTGCCTTGGTGATCGAGTTTGACGGTATAGCTTTTGAATGAACTCCACACTGGTATACACGCCTAAATTGACAACTGCGCCGTTAGGATGATAACCGACCAATTCGCGTTGGCGATGTAAACGTGCGGCATCGGTCGGCACAATGACGATGAAGGTGTCCGCTTGATCGTTCAGGATGCGGGTTTTAAGGGTGTTTTCTATATCTTGCATTTGTTACGGCACGCGGAGTGTGCCTACTACCTTACCTGTGTGCCGAGGGGCATTTCGGTTTCAAGGGTCGCTAAAACTACAGCGTCCGCGCTGCCTGCGAGAATCATACCGTGTGATTCGACACCACGGATAGTTGCGGGTTCAAGATTCGCGACGATGATTATCTGTTTGCCTACGAGGGTTTCAGAGGTATAGTGTTCGGCAATCCCTGCGACGACTTGCCGTTTCTCAGTACCGAGGTCTACTTGCAACTTGAGGAGTCGGTCCGCACCTTCAATGGGTTCAGCAGTGAGAATACGCGCGACCCGAAGATCCAACTTTTGGAAATCCGCGAAGGAGACTAAGTCGGTTGTTTGCTTTGCCGTCTTCGGCTTCGGCTTCGCTGCTTTTTCAGGTCGTGCCTGTTTCTGATCTTTTGTATCAACCCGCGGGAAGATGGGTTCACCTCTGCTAACGGCAATATCTACAGGTAAGCGTCCCCACTCTGCGGCGGTATCAAATTCGGATAAACCGATCTGTTTCTGAATTTTCTGAGCAGTTTCCGGAATAAAGGGGGCAATCAACACAGAGATGACGCGGAGTGCTTCTAAACTATTGTACAGGATCGTTCCCATTCTCGGCTTCGTCTCTGGCTTCGCGAGCGTCCAGACTTGGGTCTGTTGGATATACCGATTGATGCGTCGCACAAATTCCCAGATAGTCTCCAATGCAGCATCAAACGCGAATGCGTTTATATGCGCATCTAATTTATCTACCGTCGTCTGTGCCATTTCCTTGATTTCGTCGTCGAATTCCCCGGGCGTTGTCGGTGGAGGAATTGCCTCAAAGTTCTTGTTGAGTAAACCGAGGACGCGATTGAGCAGATTGCCGAGGTCGTTCGCGAGATCAGCGTTGTAGCGTGCATGCAAACGGGTAGGACGATAATCACCATCGTTTCCGAAACTAAATTCGCGCAGAAGATAATAACGGAATGTATCCAATCCGTAGGTATCAATGTCCGTGTCCATATCAATGGCAATGCCTCGCGTTTTGCTCAATGCTTCGCCGTCCTTCGTCAGCCAACCGTGCGCAACAACCTGTTTTGGAAGTGGCAAGTTAACAGCCATTAGCATTGCGGGCCAGATCAGCGCGTGAAAACGGGAGATATCCTTTGCCATCATGTGGACATCAGCGGGCCAAAAAGTACGGTACTGCTTATCATCGGTTTCATAACCGAGTGCTGTCATATAGTTCATTAACGCTTCAATCCAGACATAGACGATATGCTCGCGATCAAAGGGTAAGGAAATTCCCCATGAAACAGAGGAGCGAGATATGCTTATGTCTTCCAATCCGGAATCAAGTACGCTCAAAAGTTCATTGCGTCGAGCTGCGGGGTAGACAAAGTCGGGATTCTCGTGAAAATGTGTGAGTAAGCGATCTTGATACTTAGAAAGTCTAAAGAAGTAGTTTTCCTCTTCGAGCCATTCCAAAGGCAATTTATGAATCGGGCAGATCTTTTCGTCCGTCAACTCTTTTTCAGGGACAAACCGCTCGCACGGTCGGCAATAATGCCCCTCATAAGAACCTTTATAGACATCGCCACTATCATAGAGGGCGGTGAGGAATTTCTCCGCGCCGCTTTTGTGCATATCGCTTGTTGTCCGCATGAAGATGTCGTGCGAGATATTCAACCGTTCCCAAAGTTTTGTAAACGTAGGTGCCATTTTATTGCAATAGTCTTGTGGAGCAAGTCCTGCGTTCTCAGCGGCTTTATGTATGTTTGCCCCGTGTTCATCAACGCCAGTCAGGAAGAACACCTCATCGCCTTTGATACGGTGATAACGCGCCAAAACATCAGCGATGATAGTGGTATAGGCGTGTCCTGCATGCGGTTCGCCATTCACGTAGTAGATAGGGGTGGTGACGTAAAATGTGCTCATTATATTCCTTTTCGGGACTCCAGTTCAGGCAGTATTGACTAATTTGGTAAGAATTATACCACGAGGAAATCCGTTTGTCAATCTCTGTTTCTCGGCTATCCAGGGCTATTTAGTTTTACATATTCACTTTATATGTGACTATCTTATCTTCTGTAGGAGCGAGCTGTGCTCGCGATCTTCGATAAGAAAACGTCAACTTACATAAACCAAAATCAAAATCAAAGCCGAAAACTAAATAGTCCTGCTCGGCTATCAGCCATCAGCAATCAGCGGTCAGTAGTTGGCTGTCAAAGGGGAGATAACATCTATTTGAGTAACTTCAAACACATGACCTCTAAGGCTAAGGTGGCGTTTGTGTTTGTGTTTTCGATGAGGGATTTGGTGTCAAATACCGTCTGGATGGCTTGTTGTAGACGTAACCGAGAGTAGCGCGGGACAATAGATTGGAGTTCCCTAAGAGAGTGGATGTGTGTTATGAGGTCATTGGGCGCGCCTTGTTGTAAGAAGAGTAAATCGCGATACCATGTGACTAACTCGCCTAAAGTATCAGGATTATCTTTGAAATGCTCGGCGAGTCTGAAAGCAGCTAATCGATCCGTTGTCTTGAGGATTTCGGGGACTTCTTCTGCAAATGTATCACCTTTTTCAAGTTGCGTGAGTGCTTTTCCGATCGCGCCGTCGGCAGTAATGGCGAGTGTCGTCGCTTGCTCCGGCGCCACTGAAAACCTTTCCACCAAGATTTCGGTTAATTCCTGTGTCGGCATCGGATGGAATTGCAGAATTTGGCATCGGGAACGCGTGGTTGGTAGCAATGCCCGGATGTTTGATGTCAGTAGGATTAAAACGGAGGATGCAGGTGGTTCCTCAAGGGTCTTAAGTAAACAATTTTCTGCCTCTGCGTTCATCCGCTCGACATCCGTCAAGATGTAGACCTTCCGGTGTGCTTCAAGGGGTTCATAAATAATCTGTTTTTGTAATTCCCGAATTTGTCCAATTTTCAGTAGGCTGCCTTCAGGTCGGATAAACTGTAAATCTGGGTGATTTCCAGAATCCACCTTGCGGCAAGCGAGACACTCGCCGCATACAATGGGAGGCTGCGCCTCTTGCTCACAGAAGATGAGTTGTGCGAAATAGCGTGCGACAGTCTCTTTTCCAACACCTGTTGGTCCGACGAAAAGATATGCGCCAGCGATACGGTCTGATGCCACGGTATGCTGGAGTTGCTCAACAATCTGTTGATGCCCGATGATTGGATTTTGCATTTTTTCTTCCAAGAGGTGCTTCTATTAGGACTTACGCAAAAGCAGTAATTTCAATGTTTCAAACCCCCTAAAGAATCAACGGTATGAATGCCTTATGGGCATTCACCGCCCCTTATCAGGGGGACTTTAAGAGGAAATGCGTAAGTCCTATCTATTTTGATAGGTGCACCTGATATTCGGTTAAGATCGCGGTGTGGACAGCATCAGGCGACTGCGTTGCGTCTATTAGTTTAACGCGCTGCGGTTCTGCTTCCACAACGGACAAGTATCCCTCACGAACTTTACGATGGAATTCCAACGGTTCTTTATCCAAACGGTCGCGGTGTGCCTCGCTTTGTTGTTGACGTTGCAAACCGATCTCTGGGGGTAGGTCAAGGATAAAGGTGATATCCGGGGTCAAACCGCCCGTAGCAATATGATTCAATTGATGGATAATCTCAAGATCAATACCACCACGATAGCCTTGATACGCCACGGTCGCATCAATAAATCTGTCACAGATAACAATCTGATTTGCTGCCAATGCGGGACGTATACGCTCGTCTACGTGTTGTGCGCGTGCAGCAGCAATCAACAACAACTCTGTCATCGTTGTTATCCTGTCGGATGTCAGAAAGATGTCGCGGATCCGCTCTGAAACAGGCGTGCCCCCCGGTTCACGGGTGAGGACTACGTCTGGACCGAGAGCGGCTGCCAACCGTTGAACTTGTGTGGTTTTACCCGCCCCTTCCACACCTTCAAATGTAATAAACGTACCGCGATGTGCCATTTTTCCTCTTATTAGATAAAAAGCACCCACATCGGGCTTTCACCGACTGTGTATGTAGCAAGCGGTAATAATTCGCCATTCTGCCGATTGATGCGGTAAGTCGCAAGCCTGCCAGAACCTTGCCCCCCCGCAAAGAGAAAATTGCCAGCCCCATCAATGTTGAAGACGCGGGGTATCGGTTCGGTTAGCTGCTGCCCAATAGCACTGAGTTTCCCGCTTTCTTCGTCAACAGCAAATCCTGCGATACTATCGTGTCCGCGATTGGAGACGTAGAGAAATTGCCCCTGTGGATCAATGTGAATCTGTGCGCAGGTGTTATCGTCTTCAAAATCTGCGGGGAGGGTAGAGAGGTCTTCCTGTAGGTCTGCTAAGATTCCGGGATGCTCACCTTCTTCTTCAAGCGTGTAGGCTGAGACACTCGATCCATTTTCGTTTGAGAAATAGAGGATCGGTTTGCTTGGGTGGAAACAGAAGTGCCGGGGTCCGATCGGTGCCCCCGGATTGAGATTTCCTACGATATTCTGTGTAAGTTTACCTGTCCGCTCATCAAAATGAAACTGATAGATAGCGTTTCGCGGGACAGTATGTGGGACAAAGGCGTATCGGTTTGAGGCGTCCGTCTCAACACAGTGCGCGTGTATATCGGTTTCGACAGTTTGAAGCGGATCGCCTTGAACGGTTTTATCGTCGCCGATCCTGTGAACGGTAACTTTGCCCGCGCCGTAATAGGCGGAGAGTAGGAAATTTCCTGTCTTGTCCGTTGCGACATAACACGTATCCGCATCGAGTTGGGCTGTCCGCAAGAGTGAAAGGTGTTTTGTCTCCTCATCAATGCGGAAACTGGCGATTTCGCGACTTGATCGCAGTCCGGCATATAAGTAGTTCCCACAGGGTGAAAGTGCTAACGGACCTGGAGATCCGCTGACGTTAATATTTTCCTGAAGTTCTATGCCGCCGTTAGTAGCATCAAATGTGTAAATGGCGATTCTGTTTTCTCCGGCTATGGAGAGATAGACATGTGTTTGCATATTTTTAACTGTGGACCTCCGCGCAGATTGCCCTTACTGGTCAATCTGGTTTTGAGTGTGATTCTGTATAGTGCTTGGGTAATTGTATTCTTCTGTTTTGGGATCTTAATTTTTCTTCCTTGGTGTAAGGCTAAAAATACCGGCGGCACCCATGCCTCCGCCGACACACATCGTTACCATGCCGTATCGATGATTTTGCCTGTGCATTTCGTTGATGAGACTCACTGTAAGCTTTGTGCCTGTGCAACCGAGCGGATGTCCAAGCGCGACAGCACCACCGTTGACGTTTACCTTTTCGGAGGGTAGTTGCGCTTCGTGAATCACAGCGAGGGCTTGCACAGCAAACGCTTCGTTAAGTTCTATGACATCAATATCATCTAAAGTTAACTCTGCCGCCGCGAGTGCCTTCGGGATTGCTGGCACGGGTCCGATTCCCATAATTTCAGGAGGAACACCGGCTGTCGCATAACTAACAAAACGTGCCAATGGATCGTAACCCTCTGCTTTTGCTCGCGCCTCGGACATAAGGACAACAGCAGCGGCACCGTCGCTCATCTGGGAGGCGTTGCCAGCCGTTACTGTGCCATCTACGTGAAAAACAGGCTTGAGATCTGCTAACGCTTCCGGCGAAGTGTCTCGACGCGGTCCCTCATCTGTATCAAAGACGGTACGAATAGTTTCAGGTGTATCTTCCGAGTTGAGATGCGTCTCCTCTATCGCCAACGGCATAATCTCTTCCCGGAATTTGCCTGCATCAATCGCTTCTATTGCTTTGCAGTGACTTTCATAAGCGTACACATCTTGCGCACTGCGAGAGATACTATATTTTCGCGCCAGATTTTCAGCAGTCAACCCCATGCCGAGATAGGTATCGGGCGCGTGTTCTATGAGCGTAGGGTTCGGCGAGAGGTTAGCACCGAACGGCACCTGACTCATACTCTCCACACCGCCTGCTATAACGACTTCAGCACGTCCAGATAGAATGCGCTCAGCACCCATCACTATCGTTTCTAAACCGGATGCACAGAACCGATTGATTGTAAGTGCAGGCACGGAAACCGGAAACCCTGCGCGTAAACTGGCAATACGCGCGACATTGTATCCTTGTGGTCCCTCATGTGTCGCGCATCCGATGACGACATCGTCTATCGTCTCCAAATCCAGTTGGGGAAGTCGCTCAACTGTGCCACTGAGCGCAGCGGCGGCGAGTTCATCTGGACGCGTGTTTTTCAGCGTGCCTCTCCCTGCTCTTCCTACGGCTGTACGCACAGCGGATACGATCACTACACTCGGTGTCGTTTGCATTATTTCTTCCCTCTCTGGAGCGTCGCTTCTATCCTCGCGTGCGTTTCTGGTTCGCCACAAAGACCGAGGAACACCTCATGCTCCAAGTCAAGTAGATATTGTTCAGTGACGAACTGCGGGGTTGAAAGTTTGCCGCCACAAAGCACATAAGCCAACTTATCGGCGAGGGACTGTGTATAAGGGTCAATCGTGCCCGCTTGTCGGAGTAGATGTGTTTGTAGATTGAGTCGAGCAATCCCTTCCTCGCCAAGCACAAATATCTGTTGTGGTTCGGGTGGGTGATACCCCGCCTTGTGCATTGAGAGCACAAGTTGCTTGGCATCTTCAAGATGCGTCTCTTGGTCTGATGAGATCACATCCGTGTGTCGGAGATAACCGAGTTCTACTGCCTCTACAGCGTTTTGTGAAACCGTGGATTCGCGAATAGTATCAAAAGCCTTATTCACATAAGGAAATAGATTCTGAATCGGTGCAGGCAACGTTTGCGCCTCCAAGCATCGAAATGCCATCTCCTTAGTACCACCGCCGCCCGGAATAAGCCCGACGCGGAGTTCAACGAGACCGAGATTGCTTTCAGTGTAAGCCTGTACTGCATCAGCACCGAATGCGATTTCACATCCACCACCGAGTGCCATACCTGCTGTCGCTGCGACGACCGGTTTTGATGCCGTGCGGAATCTTGTACAAACGGCTTGTAGTTTGCGAAGTGTTGTCGAAATCGCGTCCCAATTTTGGTTCTTCGCGCGCTCCAGCAGGAGGACGATGTTGAGTCCTACGGAAAAATGTTTCGCCTCTGTGGCGATAACCATGCCTGTGTAATTGGTTTCCACCTCGTCCAACGCGGCATCAAACATCTCCAGCATTTCATCGCCTATGATGTTCAGTTTGCTGTGCAGTTCAAGTCGTGCAATACCGTCACCGATGTCTATTAGACTGGCATCTGCATTGGAAATAACAGGTTTGGTGTCTGTGGTTTTTAACGTTGGCATGTCGGTAGCTTATCCTTGTGGAGCTGTCAACTGATACTACACATCAAAATGATAGACGATTTCATCGAATCGGTCCGCTGCAAAAGTGAATAGAAAAACAAGGTTTTCAGTGCCAGTGCAACGGAGCGAATGTTTCGCGTTAGAAGGTATAAAGACTGACGCGCCTGGACTGAGCGATGCTTCGTGATCGTCCACTGTTACATACCCGGAACCGCTGATGACATAGTATGTCTCTGTGGGGGCATGGTGATGGAGCGGCAGCAATGTCCCCGGAGTCATCTCTGCTATTCCAGTAGAGAGTTGACTACTGGGTCCACGTTCACCGGATATGAGAATTTTCCAACGCACTGGACTTTTGTCAGCGAGTTCTGGGTCGTCCCAAGTTTCCCAGTCAAGTTCTGCTTGGTTGAGGATGATTGGTCTCTGTTCACTCATGAAATATAGTCTAACAAATTAAGGGCTATTTTACAAGCGTTTTTCGGAGTGGATAGACCTAAAACGAATCTGCGTAAAAAGGAAAAGGGCAAGTGTAAAAACTTGCCCTTACGTGTAGAAAAAGATGGTGTTTATCCTGTCACAGCACCTTCGGAGGCGGAGGAGACGGCGTTTGCATATTTCGCCATGACACCGCGTGCATAACGCGGTTCAGGGGGTGTCCACTGCTCAAAACGTGCTTGGATTTCAGCGTCGGAGAGTTGAACGTCAAGTTTTCGTTCCTTTGCGTCAATGACGATTTCGTCACCTTCTTGGAGGATAGCGATGGGACCGCCTCTAGCTGCTTCAGGTGCGACGTGACAGATCATGAAGCCGTGCGTTGCCCCAGAGAATCTACCGTCGGTCAAGAGCGCGACATCCTCACTTAAACCCGCGCCGACGAGTGCTGCCGTTACACCTAACATCTCACGCATACCGGGACCACCGGTGGGTCCCTCATAACGGATAACGACAACATCACCCGGTTTAATCTCGCCGTCCTTAATGGCGGCGAAGGTGTCTTCCTCACGTTCAAAGATCCGTGCGGGACCGCGATGGAGCGTTTTTTCCTGTCCTGCTAACTTGATGACACAACCTTCTGGTGAGAGATTACCCCTCAAGATCGCAAATCCGCCGGTCGGTTTGAGCGGTAAATCTACGGGTCTGACGACCTTTTGCCCATCTGTCTCAACGGCTGCATTTGCCTCTTCACCGATGGTATTGCCTGTGACAGTGAGTTCGTCGGTATGGAGCAGTCCAGCTTCTGCCAAGCGTTTTGCCAAGAACGGGATGCCGCCCGCCTCATAAAGGTCGTTGGCAACAAACTGACCACCGGGTTTAAGATCAGCAAGGACTGGTGTTCTCTGGCTAATCGTGTGGAAATCCTCAATTGTTATCGGGACCTGTGCTTCGTGTGCGATAGCGAGGAGATGCAGAACGCCGTTGGTAGAGCCACCGGTAGCGGCGACAGAGGTAATCGCGTTCTCAAGCGACTTACGGGTAATAATTTGGCTCGGTCGTCGGTCAGCAGCAAGCATATCCATGACGAGTTGTCCGGCTTTGTATGCCTCATCGTCCTTTTCTTCCACGACAGCCGGAACGCTACCACTTCCCATCGGAGCGATACCTAACATTTCAACGGCTGTTGCCATGGTGTTGGCGGTAAATTGTCCACCGCATGCCCCGGGGCCCGGACACCCTTTGCTAATGAGGTCATCAAGTTCCTCGACCGTTATTGTACCTTCAGCGTGCTGTCCGACTGCTTCAAATACATCTTGGATCGTGACATCGCGTCCTTGAAAGTTGCCCGGCATGATTGAACCACCGTAAAGCGTAAGAGACGGAATATCTAACCGTGCCAATGCCATGACGGTACCGGGGACGGTCTTGTCGCATCCACAGAGGGCAACGACAGCATCAAACATGTTACCGATGGAAACCAACTCAATCGAATCGGCGATGATCTCTCGGCTGATTAGCGAGGTTTTCATGCCCTCGGTGCCCATAGTGATACCATCAGAGATGCTGACAGTATTGAATTCAAGAGGCGTTCCACCTGCAGCACGGATGCCTTCTTTGACTTTGGCAGCAAGTCTTCTTAAGTGGAAGTTACAGGGACCGATTTCAATCCATGTATTGGCAACCCCGATAATTGGTTTGTCAAGGTCTTCAGGTGAAAGCCCGCCATCGCCGAACATGAGCATTGTCCGAGCAGCGGCGCGGTCGGGTCCGTCGGTGATCGCATAACTTCGGGGTTTCAACTTATTGGACATTTCTTTTTTCTCCTACAAATTAGCAAACAAGCAGAAGGCGGAGGCATGGAAAACCGGTTTCCCGACAACGCCGAAATTTAGAGATCGCAGTTCCCAGAACTTACGCATCTTTCTACGATAACCTATGTATTACGCACTGCTGGCGGGGTTTCAAACCCCGCCAGCAATGGGGATGCGTAAGTTCTATTACATTGTAAATTCGTAGACCAGTTCCCCATCTGGTGCATCTTTGAGTTGTAAAACGACGGTGCCAGCTTCCTGTCGGTAAGCCTCTTGATACATTGTCTTGATTGGCGTAAGATCGAAACGATAGTTTTCCGTTGGATAGGCTTCGCATGTGTCGCCGTTAGCATTGTGTGCGAGAGAAGCGGACAGTTGAACGGGGAATGATTCGAGAAACGCATCCGAAGCAACGAGTGTGAATTGATGTTCTTCACATCCACCGCTGTAGGATACACTGATATTCAGTGTATCGTCTGTGATAGTAGCGGAATTTAAGGCATATTCGTCGGTTCCGAACCTATTTCCGGCGTCGCCAATGAAAACAGTGCCTGTGTAAAATATTTCGTCTGGATTAACGTCATCCACAGAAACAGATACAGGATCATCGAGTCCTATCTTCACCTGGTTGTCTAACTGTTGACATCCGATGAAAAAGATAGATACACCCAAGGCATATATAATGACGTTTTTTATTTTCATGTTCATCTCCATTTTGATGCACCAATCACTACATACCGAGCCAACTGCTAAGCAGCCCACCGTATTTTGCGATGAGTCCGGCAAACACGACAGACACCATAGACATCAACTTAATCAGGATGTTAAGCGAGGGACCGGAAGTATCTTTGAAAGGATCCCCGACGGTATCCCCAACAATGGTAGCTTTGTGCTGTTCAGATCCTTTTTCACCGTATTCATCAACGTGTTTCTCTTCTTCAATAAACTTTTTGGCGTTGTCCCAAGCTCCACCGGCATTTGCCATCATGATTGCGAGGACAAACCCAGTTGCTAAGCCGCCAGCCAACAGTCCTAACACACCACCGACATCAAAGATCAACCCAACAGCGACAGGTACAACAATAGCGATCAGCGATGGAAAAATCATTTCGCGTTGCGCCCCAGCTGTAGAGATCTCGACGCATCGTGCGTAATCGGGTTTCTCTTCACCTTTCATAATACCGGGTTTCTCTTGAAACTGGCGGCGGACTTCTGCGACCATAGCACCAGCGGCACGTCCGACAGCTTTCATTGTCAAGGCACAAAAATAGAACGCCATTACCGCCCCTATGAACAATCCGATGAGCACTTGTGGGTTCATCAGGGTGACATCATAGTAATCCATAAATTGGCTGACGGAGACCTTTAGCGTCTCAACCGTGCCCTCGCCCTCAATCTCCAGTGTGTCTTTGCCCGCCAAATGGATTAAGCCATACCGGATTTCTTCTAAGTAGGCGGCAAGGAGTGCGAGTGCTGTGAGTGCTGCTGAGCCGATAGCGAACCCTTTGCCGGTTGCGGCAGTCGTATTACCGAGCGCGTCTAACTGATCTGTGCGTTCACGGACACTTTCATCGAGTTTTGCCATTTCAGCGTTCCCACCCGCGTTGTCAGCGATGGGTCCATAAGCATCTGTGGCGAGCGTGATACCGAGCGTTGCGAGCATACCGACGGCAGCGATACCGACACCGTAAAGCCCCATCAGCGGTTCGGATGCGCCCCCGGGGAGGTAGTAACTGACAGCAACCGCAGCGACGATCGTCACCACAGGAATCGCCGTTGATTCCATACCGACAGCGATTCCTTCAATGATGACTGTTGCGGGGCCGGTTTGTGCCTGTTTGGCGATCGCACGTGTCGGGGAATAATCGTGAGAAGTGAAGATTTCAGTGACTTTACCGATGATCAAGCCTGCGACGAGTCCAGCGACGATTGCCCCCCATATCTGCCATTTGTTCGGAAGATCGAGGTAGATAAGCACAGGAAGTGATATGACTGCAATGCCTGCAGCACTACCGTTAATGCCGAAGTTAAGTGAACCCATCAACTGTTTCATTGATGCGCCCTCTTTTGTTCGGACAAGATAAATCCCCAAGATAGAGAGAATCACGCCGATGCCAGCGATAATCATGGGCGCCGAAAGGTATTTAAGTTGGAGTGCAACGTCTGCGTGGTCTTTAGCAGCGACAGCAGCAACACCGAGGGCAGCAGTTGCGAGAATTGAGCCTGCGTAAGATTCATAGAGGTCAGCCCCCATGCCTGCGACATCGCCGACGTTATCACCGACGTTATCTGCGATTACAGCAGGATTGCGAGGGTCATCCTCCGGGATTCCCGCTTCGACTTTCCCCACGAGATCCGCCCCGACATCTGCTGCTTTTGTGTAAATACCGCCACCGACACGGGCAAAGAGTGCCTGCGTTGAAGCGCCCATACCAAAACTGAGCATAATCACAGTAATCTGTGGCAGGGGATTTACTTCTAAAAATCCGGGTAACATTTTAGGGAATAAATAGTAGAGAATGAGGAACCATCCGGTAATATCAAGGAGTGCGAATCCTACAACAATCAACCCCATAACAGCGCCAGCGCGGAATGAGACCTTTAAGCCAGCGTTGAGTCCTTGCATGGCAGCACTTGTGGTACGGGCAGAGGCGTTGGTAGCGGTTTTCATGCCGAGAAAACCGCAGAGTCCTGAGAAAAAACCGCCTGTGAGGAACGCGAACGGGACAACCTCATTTTGGGCTTTGAGGACGAAAGCCATAAAGATAAAGATGAGACAGAGGACAACAAAGACGATACCTACCACTTTATATTGTTGCCTGAGATATGCCATTGCACCTTCGCGCACGGATTGTGCTATATCGCGCATTGTTTCGTTGCCCTCGTCCTGTTTCATCACAGCGCGGTAGAAATGGTAAGCAAACGCCAAAGCGATAAGCGCGCCGATAGGGGCAATCCACCATATCGGAGGTACATCTGGACGAGGATCTGTTTGGGCAAAAGCCTCGGTGGCTAAATTTAGGGTGGGTAGGAATACCAGCAATGATTTCCAATTTAGCCACCAGCTTTTGCAGGTGATATCACGCATTTAAAACCTCTCTTTGTTTTTTAATTTCCTTGCGGTTCGTTTTTTTAATTTTCCTTGCGGTTCGATGAAGTGGGTTTGAACCTTGAGGTTCCTTTCCGTAGAACCGCTCTCCATTTTGCGGCGTACTCGCCCATAAGCGATCTGCTTCATTACGAGTTTGCGATCTTTCGTTAAGAAATAGGAATTCCAACGGAATCTTTCGCTGAAAATTTTGATTCAAATATTTCAAGTGCTTGACCAACGAGATAGAGCGAACCTGTGATGCAGATTAGATCTGTCAACGATGCGGACGCTAATGCTTGTCCGATTGCTTTTTCTGGGTTTGGAAACGCTGTAATTTCCTTACATACACCAGACCATGTATTCCGTATTGTCTCAGCAGACATGACACGCGGGTTATCCGAAACTTCCGTAGCAATCACAATGTCAGCGGTGTTAGCGACAATGTTTCCGATTTCTGTGAGATTTTTATCCTTCATTAAACTAACGACAAAAATTGCCTTATCGTAACAAAAACTTTCACGAAGTGTTTGGCATAAAGCCTGCATTGAAACAGGAGCGTGCGCGCCATCGAGTACAACGAGTGGCGAAGACATAATCCGCTGGATGCGTCCGCGCCATTGCACATTCTTGAATCCCTCGTAAACGCGGGTTTTCGGAACACTGTATCCAGCCTGTTTCAGGCATTCAATCGCTGCGATAGCCGTCAAAGCATTTACAAATTGGTGGTGTCCGAGAAGCGGCATAGTAAGTTGCGGATAACTTTCGGCATCCATTTCCACGTTAAATTGTTGTGCCACAGGTACACCATCGGTATTCAGGAGGAGACGAGAGACAGATGCCTGATAATCCGGTGCTACGTCTCCACGAATTGGTTTACCAACCGTCCTATGGGGTTTAACTTCGACGACCCGTGCGTTCCGCTCTTTAGCGATCCTTTGAAACACAGTTCGCGCTTCCGGATGCTGTGGTGCGAGTGCGAGCGGACACCCTTCTTTAATGATTTCTGCTTTCTCGCCAGCTATCTGAGTATAAGTTTCCCCTAATATCGCCGTGTGTTCTAAACTGATCGGCGTGATAACAGTCGTAACAGGTTTAACAACATTCGTCGCGTCGAGTCTACCCCCTAAGCCGACTTCAATCACAGCAAAGTCAGTCGCTTTGTCGGCGAAATAGGAAAAAGCGAGTGCAGTGTATATCTCAAAAAACGAGACACGCCCGAATTCGGCAGCAGAAGCGGTTTCGATTGCGGGTTTGATCTTATCAACATAGTGAGCGATCTCAGCCTCTGAAATCAACGCATTATCAATACGACAACGTTCTCGCGGCGTAATGAGATGTGGCGATGTAAACAAACCGGTCTTATAGCCTGCGTGTGTCAGTACAGATGCGATGAGTGCGGCAGTAGAACCTTTCCCTTTGCTTCCGGCGACATGGATAACCCGTAATCTATGGTGTGGATTACCGAGTAGTTTTAGCAAGAGAGAGATGCGGTTGAGATTATAGAGCCGTGCCTGTCGTGAAAAATCAGGACTTCTTTCGTAATCGATAAACGCTTCAATATAAGCAAGTGCCGCTTCATAGTCCATAGTTTTCAGTTTTCAGTTATTAGTCTGGTTTTCGATGCCCCAAAATCTTCTTGTAAAGGTTGTTATCCAATTGAAATACCGACGGTTCCTAAGTTTTTGTTAATGAATCAGAAACCTCTTAACTGATAACTGACAACTAATAACCAACAACTATTCTAAATATTCGTAAATCGGGAATTGTGTGCAGAGTTCCCTGACTTTCTCCCGAAGCTGGCGTTTGATGGCGGTTTTTTGCCTGTTTTCAAGCGTCTCTGTGATAAAGTCGGCAACCTGAACCATGTCATCTTCTTTCATGCCGCGTGTGGTAATCATCGGTGTGCCGAGCCGCAAACCGCTCGTTGTTTTCGGTTTCCTTTTGTCGAAAGGGATTGTGTTTTTATTGACGATAATTCCAGCATCTTCTAAGTGATCGGCAGCTTGTCGTCCACTGAGTTTTTCGTACTTTGAGGTGAGATCTATCAGCATGAGGTGATTGTCCGTTCCGCCGCTCACCAATCGGAACCCATTTTCGATGAGCCTCTCAGCAAGTGCCTTTGCATTTTTAACAATCTGCGCTTGATATACTTTAAAGTCGGGTTCGCTCGCCTCTTTGAATGCGACAGCCCTCGCGGCGATTGTATGCAGGAAAGGTCCGCCTTGTAAGCCAGGGAACACGGCGCGATCAATTTTGTCTGCGTACTCGGCTCTACACATAATCATTGCCCCGCGGGGACCCCGTAAAGTTTTATGTGTTGTCGTCGTAATTACATCGGCATAGGGAACAGGGTCTGGATGAACACCGCCTGCGATAAGCCCTGCAATATGGGCTATATCAGCGAGAAGATAAGCACCTACGGCATCAGCAACCTGCCGCCACGCGGCAAAGTCAAAATGCCGAGGATAGGCTGTGGCACCGACAACAATAAGTTTGGGACGATGCTCTTCTGCGAGACGTGCGATCTCTTCCATGTCGATCCGCTCAGTTTCAGCATCTACACCATAAGCAGCAATATTGTAAAGGTTTCCTGAAAAGTTGACACCAGCACCGTGCGTAAGATGTCCACCTTGACTGAGAGACATACCGAGAACCGTATCACCCGGTTCAAGCAAGGCATGGTAAACTGCCATGTTCGCTTGGCTGCCCGCGTGCGGTTGGACGTTAACGTGTTCAACGCCGAAGAGTGCCTTCGCGCGTTCGATTGCGAGTGATTCGACATCGTCCATAAACTGACATCCGTTATAGTAGCGTTCGCCGGGGTAGCCTTCGGCGTACTTATTGGCGAGAATGCTGCTTTGAGCCTCCATAACGGCACGGCTGGCGTAGTTTTCCGACGGGATTAACATGAGGGAATCTTGCTGGCGTGTTAGGTCTTTGGCGGCGATTTCAACGATTTGTGGGTCAACTTCACCTAATAATTTGTTCATTTTGTGTACCGCTTGCGATTAAATTAGTGTTGTATTGTAAAGGTTTAGAAGATAAATTTTAACACAGATTTGCCACAAATTCAAATTTTTCTAATTCTTGCGGGTTTCCGAAAGTTGCCATTGTAAAATCAGTGTCGTCCTGATCAATACTATTGTATTTGTTGTCTTTCACTTTAGTTTCTTCAAAAAACACGAAGGTGTAACATTTCAGGAAGATCATTATCAACTGATGCTCTAAGTATTTCAGTTGCATGCTATTGAATAATATGATAATCTAATAGACAATAAGATGTTTTAGTAACCTTAAAAAACTACGGTTCACCCATAACCTTAACCTCTTGATCGAGGCACTGAACGAAAGGGTTAATGTGTATCTCTGGAACAGACACTTGTACAATAAATTTTGGAAACCCGCGAGCTGCGCTAAAAAGTTGATAATCCTATTCATGGTACTGCTTGTGTGGGGATGTGACTCACAACAGAAACAACAAGCACAGCGGTCAGGCGGTCAGCAGCCCGTCCCCTCCGGAGTGATGGAATCCGTCACACCGCCGCGTGCTGAAGATTGGCACATCTTCATGTACGATTTAGGCTTTTCGGGAATGAGCCCTGATCAAAGCCTCGCGCCACCGTTGGCATTGCTGTGGAAATTCAAAACGGGTGGACCGCTCTACGCCTCCCCTGTCATCGCGAATGGCATTCTATATATTGGTTCAACTGATGGCAAATTGTACGCCCTCGATGCCAAGCAGTGGGGGATTAAATGGGTTTTTGATGCGGGAGATGCTATTCGCTATTCTGCTGCTGTGCTTGGAGATCGGGTCTATTTCAATGCCCGGAATAACAAGGTCTATGCCTTAGATACAAAAACAGGTGAGAAACTCTGGGAGTTCAAATCAAAAAATTGGATGGACGCGCCACCGGTCGTTGCGGATAACAAAGTTTATATTGGCGTGTTCCCTTCAAAAATCTACGTGTTGAACGCGAGGACAGGGACAGTTGAATCGGTGCGCGAGCGGACAATTCATATTAATGGGGTCGAATACGGATGTGCGAAAGGTGTATTCCGTCCCGTTTTCCCAGAACACAATGCGAAGATGTGGAGGGCTCAGACAGCAGGAAGTGAGAGTTATCCTGTCATCGCAAATGGCAGCGTCTATATTGGGGCGCGCGATGGACATCTGCACGCGTTTGACGCTTCATCAAAAACACAGACTTGGGCGCATCAACTCGGTGGTTTTGTGGAAGCCGCACCAGCGATTTCTGATGGTATCCTTTACGCTGCATCGGGTGACGGCAGGGTCTATGCGTTCACAAATGCAGGCGAGGTTACAAGCTCCGGCAGTACGGAGGGTGCGTCAGACTCGCGGCAAACGGGAATTGTGGTGCATGATGCTGCACCGGTTTACGCAAATAAAGAAGGCACATCTGTGTTGTTAAACCTCAACGACGGGGTACGTTTGCCGATCGTGCAAGCTTCGGACGAATCAACGCCAAATGCGCGTATGGCATTCGACGGGTATGAGGTTGAACTCCCGAACGGTGTCCGGGGATGGATGGACAAGTTCGCTCTTGGGGAATTTGAAGATACTGACGGTGTCATGTTCAACACGACTTTTAGTGGTGGACATGGTCTCTCGACTGCCCTGCCACGTAGGATGCAATTGCTTGAAGGTGCGGAATTCCCGCGCTGGAGTCCTGACGGCAAACTGATCGCATTTCTAAAAAGGAATGACTTAAGGAGTCGGTACTGGCGTGCGGATGAACTGTGGATTATGGATCGGGAAGGGCAACAAGCACGCAGGCTTTACACTGGACAGTTTTACAATCCGCATATCTCTTGGTCGCTGGATAGCAGACTTTTGGCATTTGAGGTTGATGAAGGCGGCGAACGGTATATCTATACAGTGGATTGGCAATTCGGACGCGTTAAACAGTTGGTTCTCGGCGAGGGACCTGCTTGGTCGCCTACGTCAAATCGCTTGGTATTTAGAAGATACGACGCCTCTCAAGCTGGGGGGATGGATGTTATCTACCGTATTAATAGCGATGGCAGCGATTTAAGTGCAATCGCGCGTGTGCCGATTGAACGCCGACAACGCAATTACACCTATCTCCCTGCCCCAACTTGGGCACCTGATGGCACCCGCGTCGCTTTTGGTGTGAATAACTCGAAATATGTCGGTGTCCGCATCCAAAATATAGAGGGTGAACGCATAAAGGAGATCCAAACCCAACATCAAAAGGTTCAGCAGTTGAATTGGTCAGCAGATAGCACACAACTGGCTTACGTTTTATCCGGTAGTAATCGTCCAGGTCAGCGGATGGATAAGCAGTTGCATATATCGGAGTCAACGCCTACACTGACGCAGAGCCAGATATTGAAACACACGTCGCCTGCTTGGTCACCGACAGGGAGACAGTTAGCGTATTTGGAACGCGAGGATTGTCAAGGGATTCGTTGGAAAGTCTGGGTTTATGACCTTGAAAGCGGTAAGAAGGTGCCTATCGCCCGCACTGCTATGAAACTGACATCTGTTGTCTGGATGCCAGATGGTAAACATCTCTGTTTGTGGCAGACATCAGACTATCTGCGCGATAATGCGTATAAACCAGCGTTGACGCAGGCGTGGATTGCACCGGTTGATCTTCCTGCTTTTGAATAGCAAGTTTTAGTTCGCAAGCAACACTCTTTTGAATAGCAAGTTTTAGTTCGCAAGCAACACTAAAAGGCCGCCTCAAATAACGCTATCATATCTGCTTCCGTGCAGGCTCTTGGGTTGAATTTGTGGCAGTGATCAAGCATTGCATCTGCGCCGAGTTTTGGAATCTTTTTTCGGTCTAAGCCAGCCTCTCCAAGCCCGGCAGGCATATTTAATTCTGTGTTGAACGCCCTAATTTTATCAATAGCGGCACGTCCTGCTTCACTGCTATCCATCCCGTTGGTATCTATCCCCAAGGCGCGCGCGATTTCGGCGTATTTCTCGGTTGCATGGGAAAAGTTAAATTCCATGACAGGTGGGAGCAAAATTGCGTTTGCTACGCCGTGTGGGATCGGTGCGTCCGTGGAAAGTTGATGCGCCAGCGAGTGAACAGCACCGAGTCCTTTCTGGAACGCGAACGCTGCCATACACGATCCGAGTAGCATCTCTCCTCGCGCAGCCACGTCCTCCCCGTTGTGATACACTTTTTGGATGTTCGCACTCAAAATTCTGAGAGCCTGCAATGCGACCCCTTCGGCAATAGGGTGATACTTCGTTGCGACATACGCCTCAATCCCGTGCGTAATGGCATCCATACCGGTTGCAGCAGTGAGTGCGGTCGGCATGCCGACCGTTATACCCGGATCAAGGAGTGCTATATTCGACATATTGAGCGGGGTAACGATCGCACGTTTCCGCCATCTGTTGGTCGTGTTGAACGATGTATCTGTAATGATCGATCCTTGTGAGACTTCGCTGCCAGTGCCTGCGGTTGTAGGGACGCAGATTAAGGGCGGCATATCATCTCGAATCCTTTCAGCACCACCGACATCCGCGTAATAAGGCTCTAAGGGCGGCTCATGGGTTGTCAAAAGCCGGATGGCTTTGGCAGCATCCATAACGCTGCCCCCACCTACAGCGATGACGACATCGCACGCTTCAGACTTATAAGCTTCAACCCCGTGTGTGATGCTGGTATCTGTGGGATTCGGTTCGATCTCTGAATATATCGCATGGGGTAAACCACTTGTGTCTAAAGCATCTATCGCTCTGGCAAGAATACCGGCGTTGATAACACCGGCATCGCTCACCAAGAACGGTTTTTTGCCTTCAAACGTTTTGACATGTTCACCTAAGTTTTGGATGGCACCGTCGCCTAATTCAATACGTGGGGGTAAAAAGTAGTTTTGCATTTGAAATTTTTGCATAAAGGTAGCGCGAGGTAACGGTCACTCGCGCTATCGGTATCTTTAACCCCCTAAATCCCCCTTATCAGGGGGACTTTAAGAGGAGATACGAGAGTCCTATCTATTTTGTGGATTTGAGATATGCCCAAGTTGTTGCGAGCTTGCTTTTCGCATCAACCGGTAACGAGGGTCCATCGGGTCCGTAAACGATGACATCGTCATACTTTGCGACAGTGCTCCAAGTTGCGAGACCGACTCTGCCGACACCGTCTTCGGTATTATCATCTACCTTGGCGACTTTTTCGTCGTTGAGGAAGAGCGTGTAGCTGCCCGGTTCATTGACAATCTTGATGTTATACCACTCATCATCTTCAATGGTGTGATTGCTATTGGCACCACCTTTACCACCCCACGATTCAACCTGTGAGCGCGTGTTGCCCCAACCGCCGAGGTTCCACCAGTACTCCAGTGAAGGTTTAAGTTTCTCCATACGTGGCGGATGGTCTTCGAGTGCTTGACCGCGGGCTTGCATCAAGCCTTGGCATCGGAACATAATTAAAAAGCCTTCAGCACCACTGATTTTACTCCCTCTTACCTCAAAAGTATAATCATTCCATTTGTCATCCCAGAATTCATCAGCAACAACACTCATGCAGTTGGGTGAATTTTGGAGTTGATGGTATTCATCACCTTTGAGTTCCCAGTCTCCAAAGAGGGCGACCCACTTCTTCTCAGATTCCTTTGGATCATCAAAATTATCTTCAAAATAGGTCTGCGACATCGCAAGAGCTGCGATGCCGAGGGTGACACTGCAGATAGCAATAAACAGATTACGTCTGTTCATAATAAAATTCTCCTTTTAACCGTACGTCCTTAGTGTGTAAGCACTAAGCACACTTTCAAGGGGTTTAATGGTTGAGTGAAAATTCGGCTGAATTTAATAAGACCCAATAAAGGTCTTCGTAAGCCAAGTCTTTGTTGCGATAGAGGCTGCGTTCCATGTAGCGTTGGAAATAGGTTTTCTCTTTAGCGGTTGGCAACCGAGAAAGCACGTTAAGATAGATAAACTCTAAGCGTTCCGCGGGTTCGCGCCATTTTTCCAAGACGTAATTGACAAAACTGCCGTGTTCTTCATGGCTTGCACTGTCGTTCACCATATCTCCATTAATCATCATGAGTGCTTGTGGGACAGTTCCATTGAAAGCCTCGATTTCTTCCATTTCACCGTTATCAAGCAGAAACAGAAACTTCCTGAGATGTTCCCGTTTTCTGTCTTCGAGAGCCCGTAGCATACCTCTGCGATCCTCGCCTCCTTGCTTTTTCATGCCTTCCATTTTGACCTGCTGAAACCTTTCAAAACCGGTAGCCTGAAGCAGCGAATAGAAAAACTGTTCAGCACTTAGGGGTTTCACATACGCATGCGAGTAATAAATTTCGTCGTCCTTGTTACTCTCATTCGTTTGTGAGGTGCGCTGATAAGTTTCGGAATTAAGGATTGTCCGCATCAAGTGCTGTAAGTCATAATCGTGAATGATGAGATCTTCGGCGAGCCAGTCTAACAATTCTGGGTTGGTAGGTAGATTCTCTTCGCCGAATCCATCAATAGGTTCGACAAAGGCGCGTGCCATAAAGTGTTTCCAGACGCGGTTCACAATTGCTCGGCTAAAATAGGGGTTTGATTTATCAGTCATCCACTGTGCAAGTGCCTCACGCTTCTTAATGAGTGAACCTTTGTATTCTGTGCTGCCAAGGAAGCGTGGTGGGATTTCCGCTTTGAGTCTTTCCACCCAGATAACCTTCTGTGGTTCGTTGGTAATGAGATAATTGTCCATTCGCTTCTCATTACCCGCCATATCCATCGTCTCAATATATCCTTTTTGTTCACTCTCAATACCACCAAAGAAAGCGGCGATGCCGTAGAAATCCTCTTGGCTCCACGCTTCTGTTTTATGATCGTGGCACTCGGCACACTGCATAGGTAGCCCTAAAAAGAGTCGTGAACTATGCGAAGTGAGGACGGCGGGTGCCCTATCGTAGCGCATAATATAGTTTCCAGCACCGTTGTCTTTCAGTTCACCATCAGCTGTGATAAGTTCTTGAACGAACTGATTGTAGGGCATATTTCTCGTCAATGCATCCTGTACCCAAAAAGCCAACCCGACGCGCCGATCGTCGCTATCGTCGCGCCTACCGATTAACCAGTTCACCCACAATTCGGTCCAATAGTCAACATACGCTTGGCTTCCGAGCAATTGGTCAATTTTTTTCTGGCGTTTACTCGGAGAGCCGTCCTTGAGGAAATCTAAGACTTGTTCAGGTGCCGGAATTTTTCCGGTTAGATCGAGGTGAACACGGCGTAAAAACTCTGTATCCACTGATATACCCGAGGGTTGAATACCTTCTTTTTTAAGTACAGCGTTGATGTGTCGGTCGAGGTGTTTTGTACTTGAGGATACTTGTCGTGTCGGTGTGTTTGTAACTTTTGCGCAGTTAAGTGCTAAGAAAACAAAAGCCAGCAGGGTGAAAGCGTAAAAAGGGAGCATTCCAACGGATTTTTTCATGGTAGACGAACCTCCTCAGGACACAGTTTAGGGTTGAAGTGTGTTTTTATTAAGTCTAACCTACTTTTCAGGGATGTGTCAAGGAAAAGCATCAGCAGTCTATCATTAGTTCCACCGAACGCCTGTTGGAATAATGCCGACATCTTCACCACGGCGCATCGCTTCAGCGGCATCAAGGATACTCGCTAAATCGTGTTGTGGTTCAAAGCCCAATAGTGTTTTGATTTTGCTCAAATCAAATTCAAAATAGAGAGGTTGCGGGAGTTGGACATCAACAAAATCCATCTGGTAGCGTTCGGATAGATATGGCATAACCTCTTCGTGTTTGAAAACACCGTTCCCTCCGAGTGTGAATTCTTCGCCGATAGCGGCATCCTTCTCAATCCCGGAAACCAATCCTTGCACAATATCGCGAACATCAGTGAAATGTTCTTTATAAGGTCGCCCGTTAGGGTTGCGTTTGAGTATAAATTTTTCTTGTCCATCCCAGAGACGTTTGACAGTCTCAGCGGTTTCTAACTCAGCAGGATCATCGCCTTTATAATTGCTGTATCGGTTGTAAATATTACTAAAGACAAACAGTTTCGGCAAATCATCTTCATTGAGGAATTCGCTCGGTTCAATAACGGTAGTAAATCGGAAAACAGTGGAAGGTACGCCGTATTGGTGGTGATAGGTCATGCACAATTCCTCACCGATCCATTTGGTAAGGAAATAAGGCATGTGATGGTATTTAGCAACCATATCTTCCGTGATCGGTTTATCGAAAAATCTGCCCTTCTCAGTAAGTTCCCAATAGATTGCTTCGGTACAGGCATAAACGAGACGGTGAAGGTTCGGATTGGATTCGCGGACAGCCTCCAAAATGTTGAGCGTCCCCATACCATTAATCTCCAAGTACTGGCGGTTATCAAAGGGCCCCCCGAAAGCAGCGGCGATATGATAGATAGCATCAACACCTTCAACGGCTTTTTTAACGTCTTCATATTCGCGCAAGTCGCCGAGGACGGTCTCAACGCGTTCAGTTCCGTCCCATCTTCCAACACGGTTGACATCACCCGGATAAACGAAACTTCGGATATCGTGTCCTTTTTCCAGTAATTTTTTAACGAGGTTCGACCCGATGCGTCCCGTGCCACCTGTGACCAATATTTTCATAAATTTTTCTCCAATGCATAAAAGAGCGATACACTTGAGGGAAGCGCATCACTCTTTTAGCGTATATTTGCGAAATTGTAAGTGATATTGCGTTGCTCACAATTTGATAGAGGGGGGTTATTGTAAGGACTTCATTTCTCCCCATTTCACTGCTAATTTATCTCTCGGTTCTACATCAAAGGCAGTGCTTATAAGTTTTATATTATCTATCGCCCACCACCAATCATTCTGTGCGTCAACGACACCGAAACTAATAGTCATCTCCGCTGCACCTGCGGGGTTGTCGATCGGGATTTCTAATGTTTCGTTTATCTGTTCCCCATCGTTTATTTTTTCCTCTTTTAGTTTAAGGGTAGGAATCGTAACAAGGGTATGCGCGCCTGCGTCAATCCCGACGCTCTTGAAGAATAGAATTCGTTCTTCCTTATCGCCGTCGAAACTCACTGTGATCTCACCATTTTGGGTATCTTCAGGTCGCCAGCTCGAATCCAATGTTAAGACGAGCGATTTTGCTGCTGCGCCTTTGATTTTAATGGGTGGCGTAATTAAGTGACCGTTCCAACGACTCTGGGCATCAGGATCCCCATTTCCCTCCCAATCGTCCCACTCATCAGGATCAGAAACGGCTCCGTTCCCTTTGCCCTTGCCGTCATTGTGGACTCCGGTGAACTCACTACGCCGCTGGTCTTCGGCTGTTCGTGTCCACCACTCAAGATCAACAATCGCCCAAGTTCTCCACTCAGGCATACCGAGATCTTTAGGGTTCTCGTTTGTAATTTCCCAACCTTCAGGCGGTGTGCCTGACCAAACGTCTTTATCTTTAACCTGTTCCATTATACTTGCTTCGAGTTTCACGCCTTCAAAATCTTCTTCAAGAAGAACAGCCTCACGCCCCCAAGTTTGTGGTGCTACAAGACAAAAGGTTATCATAAAAACCGAGTACGCCATGATTCTCACAGTGGTGCTATTCACAATTAGCCTCCGTGGGTCTTAGCCCAATAATGATAGTGTGGTAGTAGGAGTTTGCGTAAATCCTAATGAAACAATTCCTCTAAAAAGTGACAGCGTACCCGTCTGTTCTTGGATCGGAACCACCGATGAGTGCACCAGATTCCGGATGAACCATAATAGCCTGAGCACTTCCGGGACCGCCCCAATCACCAGAAATTTGGAGTTCATGCCCTCTCTCTGCCAATCCGTCCTTGGTATCCGAAGAGAATCGGTTTTCTAACTGAAGGTCATTAGAGCAGGTATGCGGAATCGTCGATTCCATGGGGTTCTGTAGGCTGCGCCAACGCGGTGCAGAGACAGCTTCCTGCGGTGTCATTCCGAAATCAACAATATGCGTAACGAGCTGCAGGTTTGTCTGTACCTGTGTATCTGCCCCGGGTGTGCCACAAGCTAAGAAGGGTTGACCATCTTTCGTGACGATGACAGGGTTCATGGTGTGTCGGACGCGTTTGCCCGGCATTAAGCAGTTCGGGTGTTCTTCTTCGAGATGCCAATAGGTCATACGATTGTTTAAAAGGACCCCTGTGTCTCCTGCAACCAAACTGGAGCCGAACCCGGATTGGATACTCTGTAGTATACAAACGAGATTCCCTGCCCGGTCCGCGGTACAGAAACAGGTTGTATCTTCGTGTGCTTCTGGTCCACCAGCCGGAACATCAAAAGCAGCCTTGTCTAAGTCGATACGGTCTGCTTGTTCGGCGGCGTAAGATTTGGATAACATGCCTTCTATAGGTACATCCACCCATTCTGGGTCTGCCATATATTTTTCACGGTCAGCGAAGGCGAGTTTTTTCGCTTCAACCATCAGATGCACGCTTTCAGCGGTATTGCATCCTAAGGCTTGCAAATCGAATAACTCAACCATATTCAATTCTTGAAGCAAGATATGCCCGCTCGAATTAGGCGGCATCTCGTAGACTTCGTATCCGCGGTAATTGACATGGATCGGTTCAGCCCAGTGTGCGTGGAAATCAGCAAGATCTTCAGCGGTTAGGAGTCCATCGTAGGCACGGCTGAATTCACCGATAGCCTTAGCGATTTCACCCTTGTAGAACACATCTCTGCCGTGTTTTGCGATCTTCCGGAGTGTTGTGCCGAGATTCGGGTTGGCGATGAACTGACCGGCGGGGATAGGTTCACCATCGTTTGTAAAGATAGCGCGGCTGTCTGGTTCGGCGGCGAAACGTGGGTTTTCACCTCTAAGTCCACCAGCGAGCCTGTGGCTGACAGGAAACCCCTCTTCGCAGAGCGAAATTGCAGGCGCGAAAACATCTTCTAATTTGAGTGCCCCATAGCGTTCATGTGCGAGGAGCCATGCGTCAACGATTCCTGGTACAGAAACACTCCGTATGCCTTTCATCGGGATTCCACCGTCCTTGAGATAGGTTTCCCGAGTTGCGGCGCGAGGTGCCGGTCCAGTCCCATTTACTGCCTCGACCTGCCCGGTTTCCGCCCAATAGATAAGGATAAAGCCATCGCCACCGACCCCAGAGCCAGCAGGTTCAACCATACCGAGTGCTGCAGCAGTGGCGATAGCCGCATCAACGGCGTTCCCTCCTGCCATCATTGTCTGGATGCCTGCCTGCGAAGCGAGGACGTGTCCAGAAGTAACCATCCCGTTCCTACCCATCACAGATGGACGAAACGCTGAGCCGTGTGGTGTTTGCATTTTAGCCTCCATTATTCACTGAATGATTGGGATGCTTGGTGCCTCAATGTGTAGATTATTTAAAATTGTTCCACCTCTAAAATGCTCTATAGTCACATATCCATCTCTGATGGATTGTCGGAAGAGTTCAGTAATATCTTCATGACTTTTCTCTGAATGCCGAGAATAGATATAAAGAAACGCCACTGCTATACTGTGAAGGGAAAAACCATTTGTCCGGATACGTTCTGCAGCCTCCGGAATTTCTTCTGCATAGATATCTGCAAGGTTGCGGACGAAGGAATAATTAAAGAAATCCACCCTGCTTTCTTCAATTAAGATACTGTCTATTATGTCAAAGTTGCCTTGACACCAAGCTTCATTGTATCTTGCCCTTATCCGGTCTACGATAATAAAAAATGGTTGTGCATCGAAGGTCGGTTCTTCTACTGTGACAGGAGGTCCGGGAATGTATTCATCCCCACAGATACTTATTCTCGCAACACCGGGGATAGAGAGTAATTCTTCCCTAATAGAATATGGATTAACATCCGCATTTAAGTCTATAAACTCATAATTATTTAAATCTATAAACTTATAATTAGTAAATGATAATTCCTCTTGCACCATCGCGTATCCTTTGAGAGTCAGAAACTCAACTACAGCTGCCCGCGTTATAAACACTAGCCGAATTGTTTCGTCATAATTTATGAGTATTTCGTTGTTGCACGACTGAAAGTATACTATCCCAGTGCCTGAAGGAAGATAGCTGGACGGCTTGTACCCGAAAGCAAAGGGAATAAAAGCGTTCTCTGCAGGAAACTGCCGCAATATCGTTCCTGCATTCAATGCTTCTTGCGCAAGGTTTTCCAATACCTGTTCCCTGTCACTCGGTTCCATAGCTAATTCTGTTAAGTATGGATCTGTTATGTATATCTCTGCTGCACGCATGGACACCATAGAAAACCCATCCAATGTTATCCCGCAGCTTGCTAAAACAAATGCATCTTGTAAAGTGTATGCTTCCTGATAAAGTTTCAAGAATGCTATTCCTGTTGTTTCTTGTTCCTGTTCTACTGTAAGGACTTCTGCGACTTCATTTGCAGCGTTAGCAAGATCAACAAATCCACGTTTAGCAGCGGTGTCCGCAAGGTCTGACAGTGCTTTTTGTGCCAATTGTGAGGCTGTTTGCGATGGATCCGTCGGATCTATCGGTGGTATAAGTTGCCTTTCACACCCAATGAGTATTGTTGTACTAAGCACGGCAACAAAAATTAAGGCAAAAAATCTTATTTGAAACCTCCGGCAGGATTTAAGCAAGCATCTTCTTAGCGAACGCTTCGACATCAACGCGGGTGTGTGTTCTCGCGGATTCGTTACAGGCTTCCATCAGTATCCATGTACCGAGGGTCGTGTCCTGCACCCAGTCTCGATCGGTGCCGTTAGCGATCGCTTGCGCGAAGGCATCGAATTGGAGTCGATCGTCCTCTATGAGTCCTGCGTGTAGATCTTGGAGGTTTAAATCTTCAATGGTTTCGCCGAGTTGGAAAAGCTGGAGATGTCCCGCGTCTCGTCGGAGGTCCCCATCTTCACCGTGAAAACTCCAGCTGCCACTCCACCCGAAGGGTCCGGTATGTCCTGCCCGCGTTCCGGCATAAGAGAAAGGTGCGCCGTTTGCGTATTCCATGAGTGCGTTGCCACCGGCGGTTCCCCAAGCATCAATTTGCCCAAGTTCAGGATCTCGACGGTTATGGACATGCGCTGTAACGTATTTAGGGAGCCCCTTCGCAGCAACAAGTTGATCGAGTTGATGGCTGCAGCCCGCATGGAAAAAGAGCCCATCCACATAAGCGTCCGGTTGTCGGGAATCGGGGCCGGTATATAGATTTTGTCGGATCCAGAATCGACATTCACCGGCTAACATTTCACCGATACCACCATCTTCGCGGAGCCATTCACGCATTTTTGCGGCGGCTGGGTTCCAGCGTTTGTTCTGCCCTTGCACGAGCATTAAACCCGGATTCGCTTTATGTGCCCGAATAATGTCGTGGAATTCTGCCTGTGTTGTCGCGATCGGTTTGACACAGAGGGTATGCATACCGAGGTTCAGGCTTTCGACGATTAACTTGGCGTGAACGGTTGTGGAGGCATAGATAAGGCAAGCCTGTGCGTCGTGTTTCTCTTTCGCCTCGGTTATGGTGGTATAGATACGTTCCGCCAAGCCTTCAGGGGCACCATCTATTGATGCTACCCCTTCCCGTGCGGCTTCAAGATCGATGTCTACACAGGCGACAGGTTCTAACCCGTGTGAGTTGATCTGTGCTTGTAGACGGCCGTGCGCGAAATGAGTACATCCCACATGAATCGTTGGGATAGGCATTCGTGAATCTCCTTGATTTGGTATGCGCTTACGATCAGGAAACCTCAACAGCAGGCGGATTGATGAAATCGTGGTATTTCTGTGATACCTTTCCAACAGTGGCATCGCCTGCATGGATCAGGACACGGAACCGGAAGTGCATCTCTTCACCCTGCTTGAGTGTATAGGAACCGTCTTTAGCAGGGTCTTTTTCAAAAGTGCCGCCGCCGAAGATGTTGCTTCCCATTAACCCGTAGTTACGGACGTGCCAATATGTCGGATAGCGTGGATTGACGATATGATCGAATACAGCGAGACCAACAGGTGTTCCATCAACTACACCCGAATAATCACACCAGTTTGCCCGTTTCCCCCAAGTTTCAGCCTCATTGATTCCACCGAAAGCGTTCTCTATCTTTCCGCCATCTGAAGCGTTCATTGAGGGATGGACACGGATTGACATGATACCGCCTTCTTTGGTATCTCCGAAATGAACGTCGCCAGTTGAGGCAATAAAACTGAGATCTAAGTCGATAAGCGCAGCGTCTTCGGGGAGGTTATAGATTCGGAAGTTCTGCTTGTCTGCCATTAAGACATCACCAGCTTGCGTCTCCCAATTATTTTGTGTATAAATCCGACCGACGACAGCCCCCCCTTGTTTCTGTGTGAAGTTTTGATGCACAACTCTTCCGGAATTGCTGCCTTCACCCCATAGATCCACGTCATTAACCTCGCCATAGGCGACGTAGAGGGAACGGTGATGCACGTGGTCTTTCGAGACCTCGCTTGTTTCACCACGCGTTACTTCGCGTCCATCGGGACCGAGGACAGGGAAAAAATAGGGACGGAATTGTGTTTTAGCATAGCGAAATGTTGTAAAGTGTCGGTCATTGAGCGTGACGGCGATAGTTTCGGCTTCTTCGTTTAGCTGAACGCCTGATTCGCCAGCAACGCCTCCTTCTGAAAGGGTATAGGAACGCGATTCACCAGCGGCGAGTCCATCGAGTATCCAATTTAAGGTTGTGCCGCCATCCTCGTCAGCGAAGCATTGTGCTGAGATGGTATTATTAGATGCCGTATCTGTTAATGTGACGGCATGATCGTGAAGTTGGCTAATGTCGGGATGGTCAACACTGACACTGACCGGACATCCGTCTCGGTCATGGAAGCCAGCATCAACAGTAAACGTTGGGAGGTTCTGATTTGCCATAAATTTCCTTTTCCGTATCTTGGTTTCTCTCAAAAATTCGCGTAGGAACGAAGGGTATGGCTCCGTGTTATCGGAGCCATTCAGTCTTAACTACAGTCTCGTCAACAGGGAACTAAATGGCTCTATCGCGCGCATTAACTCTCCTCAGAGGTTAGCGCGAGGATTCCCTCTTCTTCGCTGTTGTAAGTCTCAAAAACGGTCATTAAGCGGCCGAGGATGAGCAGGTTACGGATATGCGCACCGGCATTGACGAGTGCTGTCCGTCCGCCTTTACGAGAGACCGTCACGTTCACAGAGACAAGCGTGCCGAGTCCACTACTGTCCATACGGGTGACATTCTCAAGGTTAAAGATAACTTTTGGAGAATCGAAATGCTCCTCGAGTTCCTCATTAATCTGTTCTCGGATTTCAGCGTTTGCTGCACCGATCATGCGTCCGGTGGGTCGGATAACAATGACCCCTTCTCTTTGACGTATTTCTGCTAACATCTATTTTCCTTTCATGGTTAGTCGCACAATTAACATATACGGGCTTGCGAGTTACGCCCTAACGAAGATATTCCCTTAAATAATATAATCGTTTTCTGAAATTTTGTCAAGGTTTTCATAAGTTTTACCTAACGACCTACAGATGGCTGTGGGGGCCAGTGGAGTCCGCGTTGGCCCGATAAGGCTCGGTTTGCTGAAGGTCGGTACTCGCGGTCGGGTAAACCGACGAGTTTTCCGTCTTCTATCCATTTTTCGTCGCTGCCGTAGAGTTCACCGATAAGGAGACCTGTCAATCGCTCAAGGATTTCGGCGTGTGCAGATGAACCAGCGAGGTCGTTTAGTTCACGTGGATCTTCTTCCAGATCGAAGAGTTGCCGGTAGTTACCGGTGGCGTAGTAGATGAGTTTGAAGCGTCCGTCATGAATCATTCGGGTCGCACTTCCGCCTTCGCCACATTCGCCATATAACCACTCTCGTTTTTCGTCGCCTACCATCGGTATCCCGTCCACGGTATCTGGGATGTCAATTCCTGCGAGGTGGAGGAGCGTCGGCATCACATCTTGCCATCCGACGAGCCGATCATCGACGTTGTGATGTCCTACGCGTTCATCGCCTGCGGTGCCAACGAGAATCATCGGGACGTTGGCAGAATCTTCATAGTAGAGCCGTTTTGCCCACATCCGATGATTACCGAGCATATCGCCGTGATCGGATGTGAACAGCAGAATGGTGTTGTTCAATAAGCCTTCCTCCCGTAGCGTGCCGATAACGACCCGTAACTGATGGTCGATGTGCGTGCAAAGCGCGTAAAAGGCTTGACGTGCCGAACGGACGAGGTCTTCATTAAACTGTTCGTCCTGTTTCTGCCGTCCTTTTATCGGTAGCGGGAGGTCCTCGTTCTGCTGTGCCCATTCGCCGTAATAGGGCATATCCACGTCGATGTTGCGATACATGTCCATATAACACTGGAGCGGTGCTAAAGGTGGATGTGGATGGCAATAGGAGAGGAACCAGAATCCGGGACGGGTTGGGTCTCGGCGTTTAATCATCCGTACCATCTGTTGGGTGCTCCAGTTCGTAACGTGACAATCCTCGGGGAGATGCCAAGGACGGTTGAGGTAATCGTTATTACACATCCCGTGCGCGAATTGCTGACCGGCATAGCCTCTATCGCCGAGGAAGAGTTCATAGTCGTCAATCGCGCCGTATTGTAACCTGCCTTCCTCACCTAACAGTACATCGTCAAATCCGATGCGGTCCCGTTGGGGATAGACGTGCAGCTTGCCAACGGCGTAAGCCTGATATCCGGCATTGCGAAACGTCTGTGCAATTGTCGGCAGTCCGTCTATTCCCTTTCGATCGTTGAAAACGCGGTCTTTGTGGGTACGTGTTGTTGCGCCGGTCATCAAGGTTTTTCGTGCGGGGACACAGACGGGGCATTCGCTGTATCCGCGCGTGAAGCGGGTGCCCGCTCGTGCGAGCGTGTCCAGCGTCGGTGTTTGGATGGCGGGATGTCCACTGACACCTAAAAGTGAGTTGGGCCAATGGTCAGTTGAGATGAGCAGAACGTGTGGTTTATCAGCCATAGTCATTCCTTTTAGCCAGAAGTATTCAGTTGTTAGTCATCAGCAAAGCGTTAGCGAAGGTCACTCCTACAAGAAGAATGTGCATCATTTTATCAGAAGATTTGACAATTAGCAAGGAAAAAGCTCAGTAATGCAGTGCTATTCAATTTCAGGACTTACGCAATTTTGGCTGTGGACGGTTTTGTTAGATGAAACTTTTCTGATTATACAGCATTTCTGATAGCACAAACTGGAAGTTTGTGGTACAAAAGACCATCATCGGTAAGTCCTAAATTTTAAGAGATTTAGGACTTACGCAGATCGTGTCCAAAAGCGATATATTCCACCGAAAAAGTAGCGATTTTAGTTGTTTAACCCCCTAAATCCCCTTATCAGGGGGACTTTGAGAGGAAGTGCGTAAGTCCTAAGATTATTGGGTTTCACATCTTTTTTTAAGGATCCGGTTCGGTTAGGAAACCAAACCTACCGGGCCTGGGGGTGCGGTTAGGAAGCAGATTGAACTTGTAAAGCACTATATCTGCATTACAGTGGTATTTGTTAGATAAGGGGAATCAAATTCTGTCAGACAGTCTGCGTTGCATCCGGGGACTGGAAAAAGGCGTACGGATAGCGGTTTGCTTAACTGTGTAGAAAGCGCGGCAACGTCAGCAAGAATGGCGGCAATCTGGGATGTCGAAGCGTTGCCGGGTATCGGAATTGTATCCAAACCCGTACCGCAGACAGAAGAATAGAGGAGGAGGCTGTCAAGATTAAAATAGCCTGCTTCACTGCGTTGTCCTAAACCGACATCCTCAAGAACAGGGAGCATTAATCCAGAATATCCACAGAGCGGTAAATCAAGGGATCGGAGGGTGCGTGTTAGACCTGCAGCGACTGTTAACGTGCCGCGCTCGCCAAAGTAACCGGGGAGTTGTTGTTCCATGGCGTAAGCGATGCTTTCATCACCCATCGGTGCGGGTGATACGTCTATACCGACAAACTTTATGCCCCATTCCTGCGCCAGTGTTTCTGCAAGCGCGACAATCTTCTGTCCTTCTGCTTCCATAACGGTTTTCAGGTTTTGCAAGCCGACTTCTAAACTCGGTGCATCCGTGAAAGCGTGTTGCACAAGATCCGCTGCTTGCCATCCGATGCCGAAGTTCGTCCTGGTGTCGTGCCAATATGCCGCTGGAAAGAAGGGGGTGTTCGGTGGGCAGTTCATCAGTGCTGCGAAACGGAGGTTGCCGTAGCCTGCATCGGTTTGATGTGCTATCTGCCGAATAATGTCTGCGGTCCTTTCAGTGATCTCTGGTATTACATTTCCTGATTGGGTCGTAAGGGTGACGGTGGCAAAGAGTATTTCACTCTGGACGATCACATCAGCGACGTGTGCGAGATGGGTTTCGGTGTACCGTTTCTCTGGTAGGATTGTGCCCAAGTTCAGGAAATCAATGCCTAATGCTTGTGCATCAGACTCTAAATTAAAGATTGTCTCAACATCGCGTGTTTCATCCCAAATTTGGGAGCTGATACGTGTTGTTTGGACTTCGTAACCGTTCGCTTCAAAGCAGGTTTGGCAGGCGGCGTTAAATTTTGCAGCACGTTGAAGTTGATAAGGGGAAAAAGGCAATGGAATGCCCGTCGTAATTGTCCGAATTTTCATTTTTTGTATAGCGCAAAGCGTTCGGTCAGGCGTTTTGATACAACCAGACCCTTTCACCGGCTCCGTCTTGATCCGTTGGACAAGACTGAATTTCTTTCTTAAAGAAGGGTACTGTGTTTCTGTTACACACGAAAAAAATATTATTATGCCATATCTATGGGATCTTCACCGTAAAGCCCCATGTGCCGATAGCGTTCATATCTCTGTTCAACGAGTTGTTGAGGCGTCATCTGCATTAATTCCGTAAGATGTTTACGGACTGAACGTTTGACGGCACGTGCTGCGGCTTCGGGATCTCTGTGTGCGCCGCCGAGCGGTTCACGGACGACCTGGTCGATGATATCCAATTTGAGCAGATCCGGTGCGGTCGGTTTATAGCCTTCGGTTGCCTCTGGTGCGTGCTCGCCTTTGTCCTTCCAGACGATACCACTACAGGCTTCAGGGGGTGCGACGCAGTAGACGGCGTACTCCATCATCAATACACGGTTTCCGACAGCGATCGCCAGCGCGCCGCCGCTCCCGCCTTCACCGATAATAACGACGAGGATTGGTACACGCAGCTGCATCATCTCGGCGAGATTCTCAGCGATCGCCATTGCTTGTCCATATTCCTCGGAACGGAGATCAAAGTGCGCTCCGGGTGTATCAACAAAACAGATAATAGGACGGTTGAACTTATTTGCCAACTGCATCAACCTTCTGGCTTTGCGATAGCCTTCTGGGTGCGTGTATCCGAAATTCATTTCCTGTCGTTCTTCAAGGTTCGTGCCTTTCTGCTGAGCGAGATAGACGAGCGGTTGTCCATCAAACCATGCGAACCCCCCAATGAGTGCGCGGTCGTCGCCGTACAATTTATCGCCGTGGAGTTCGGTGGGTTCATCAAGGAGTGCGTTGATATAGAAAGAGGCTTGCGGACGTTGGGCATGGCGCGCTAATCTCACTTTGTCCCAGCGACTGAGTTTTTGGAAAGTCTGCTTTGTGAGCGTATCGGCGTTCTGCTTTAGTGCATCAATTCCATCAGTAAGATCTAACTCAGGATGTTCTTGCGCGAATGCTGCCAATTCCACGAGGTGGTTTTCTAATTCGATGAGCGGTTTTTCAAATTCAAGTTCTGTTGCGTTCATATTTATTCACTTTCGGTTTTCGGCTTTCAGCAGTTGGTTAAGAGACGCTTGACGCAATCAGGACCTCTTAACCGACTGCCGAGAACCACAACTATTTTTTGACTGTTCTCATTGCGAAGCATGTTGACAGCCGATTGTTATTCAGATTGGCGGACTTCCTTACTAAGCCCGATCCAGACACAGACTCCCATGCCTAATAGTACAATCGCGAAGGGGAAACCCGTTGCGAGCGAAGCAGCTTGTAATGCCTTTAGCCCTCCGCCAAGTAAAAGTGCGATAGCGACTAAACCCTCCACAGTACACCAGAACACACGTTGCGGTACCGGGGCGTCAACCTTGCCACCGGCTGCAATGATGTCAATAATCAAAGAACCGGAATCTGACGAAGTAACGAAAAAAACGATTGTTAACGTCATAGCGACGCAGGAGAGCAGCGTTGTCCACGGAAGTCCTTCCAACATTTTGAACAGTGCAAGTTCATAAGTATATGTCTCAACATTTTCGGTTACGCCTGTGTACCCATCGGTGAGGAACTGGTGGATAGCAGTGCCACCAAAGGCACTGAACCAGATCAAACATAACAGTGTCGGTAGAAGCAAGACAAAGATTACGAATTCGCGAACTGTGCGTCCTTTTGAAATGCGAGCAATGAAGGTGCCGATGAAGGGTGCCCAGGCGATCCACCATGCCCAGTAGAACGTTGTCCAATCGTGGAAGAAGGCAGTGTCCTCGCGCCCGACCCAGTTACTGAGCGGCACAATCTTCATCGCATAGGCACCAAGGCCAGCGAACAGACTTTTGAAAATATAACCCGTTGGACCGAGAAGGATAATAGCCGCCAATAATAAAAAGGCGAGAATTATGTTGAACTGACTGAGACGTTTGATACCGACATTAATACCTGTCATCACTGAGATCAGCGCGATGGCGGTAATCCCAACAATCAGGAGAACCATGGTGACGGGGTTCACTGGTATTCCAAACAGATGGTTAAGACCGGAGGTCACCTGTTGCACGCCTAAACCGAGCGAGGTCGCGAGTCCAAAGATGCCAGCGAATATAGCGAAGGTGTCAATGATGTGTCCGGGCCACCCCCATATCCGGTCCCCGAATATGGGATAAAAAGCAGATCGGATGAGGAGCGGTAACCCCCGATTGTAGGCGAAAAATGCGAGGGCAAGTCCAACAACACCGTATATTGCCCACCCTTGTAGCCCCCAATGGAAGACTGTCGTTGCTATCCCGACGGAAGCCGCGGTTTGCACCTTGGGATCCCCAGTGTCGGGGACATTTTCAGCGTTGTAGACTGTCCCTGGGTCGTAAACCGTTTCTATCCCCAGCGGCGAATAGCTGCCCCCCTGAAAGTAGGTAATCGGCTCCGACACGCCAAAGAAGAGAAGTCCAATCCCCACGCCTGCGGCAAACAGCATGGCAAGCCAAGTTAAGTAGGAATATTCAGGCTTTGCCTCCGCGCCGCCGAGACGAACTTTACCGAGTGGAGAAATTGCGACGACCAGACAAAAGAGAAAAACGAGGTTAGCCGTAATCATGAACAACCAGTCGAGGTTCGTGGTGAGCCAAACCCGAAGATCCCCAAAGAGTTTTGTTGCGCCTTCTTGAAAAACGAGAGAACCTATAATAAAAACGACAATAGCGATACTGGAAATTACAAATACAGGTGTCAAATAAATTTCTAAACCGAATAATTTCCTGTACTCCCTTTCCCTCATGTGTCGGGGTTGTTTTCCTTCTTCGTGCATTTTCAAAATCTCCTTTTAGAGTTGATTTAGCGGTTTTCAACCGCGCACGGAGCGAGGCGCGCTGAGAAAGCACGCCTACGGTGGAAGGTCGCGTAGCTGCTTAGAAATAATAGCCGAAGTTGAAATTAAGTCGCCAATTCAGTGCGTTATTTCCGTTGGCACCAACATCACCAGCACCCTCATAGATGTTACCATAATCCTCTTTTTTGCCATCACTTGTTCTGTTCCCGACAAAAGAGTTGCCGTCGGAGAGTGCGACATCGCTATAGACATAAAGAGCCCCCAAGATTGTCCAACTCGCGCCGAGTGTCACGAGCATACTGGGGTTGTAGTCATCTACGGTTTTGAGGATAGTGCTCCACTCAGCATAGGGCGTGACGCTGTCAATCCATGAGATACTTGAGGTATCTATACCGCCGTACCGTAGGGATAGTGCGGGTATTAATCCCTTTGATGCGACGGGCCAGGCGAAGTCGTAAGCCCCCATTGGAATTAGCTCACCAGTACCCCACGGCGTGTCATCAGTGATATTATGGGCGTAATAAGAGAATTGAGAAAAAAGTGTGAAATCTGCGAAAATGTTTTTCGCATGTGCGGAGAACGCGTAATGATTACCACCATCATCGTTCCCGACATTCGTTCCCTTTAGCAATCCGTATTGTAGCGATACACCAACATCTGCGATGTTCTCAAGCGCGTAGATTGCTCGAAGGTTAAATTGTAATAGTTCATCGTATCCGTTTTCACCGGCACCCCATTCAACGTTTCCTTTTGCATCGGCTTTTTCTTCCCATTTGACAACATCATAACTGTATCGCGAACTTGCCAGACTGCCATACTTTATCAGTTGCGGCTCGCTCGTAAGGAAGCAGCCTACGTCAAGTGTCAGTTTATCAAGGGTGTCATTCCATGTGATCCCTAAGTCCATGTCGTCAGCAAGTCCGACGTAAAAATGCTGGTCAAAGAACCAGCTCGTAGAAACGCCATAGGCGGTTGGTCCGAAGGGGGCTCGCACAATACCCGCTTTAAGTGTACCGAGATCACCGAGATTATAGCCTAACCATGCGGTGTGTATCATGGTGTAACCATCATACCATCGGTATTCGATCCGACTGATGATGTTGTGATAGTCAAGGTCGGCATTAAGGCGGAAGATTTCAAGGTCAACATCACCGATTTTTTCGCTACGGGGATGTGGATTATCGTCGTCACCATAGGTGCCGTAGGCGTAGTTTACGCGCATCGCTCCACCGATCTTAATGGGGCTTTTCTTAGGCTCTGGGGCTTCAGCTGTTTCCTCGGTTGTATCA
The DNA here is from genome assembly GCA_022394775.1 of Candidatus Poribacteria bacterium. Classification (GTDB taxonomy): domain Bacteria; phylum Poribacteria; class WGA-4E; order WGA-4E; family WGA-3G; genus WGA-3G. The sequence goes on along the minus strand of JAGFCB010000014.1, from coordinate 2,728 downwards.
GCCATCGCGAATGAAGTAAAGATCAACAAAAATGCGATGCCGAAACTGAATATGAAACTCATCTGTTTATACACCAGCTCTTCTCCCTTAGGTGAGTAATTAAGTTAAGACTTACGCAATTTTTCGGTAGGTTCGGTTCTGCGGTGTACTCACCCAAATGCGATCTGCATTCCTAACCGCCCCTACCGCTTCATCATAGGCATAATTCCTCGATTTTGCGTAAGTCTTGTTATCGCGTGAGTTCAATATAAGATGCCAGATGCGAACAGGTTCCCAAAAATTCTATAGCAAACTCACGCTGAAAAATATCCGTTATGAGGCGTTCACAAACTTCATATTTTCATAGAAGCATCGGAATATATATTATCAAAAACCTTATTTTTTTTCAAATTTTAAATCGGTATGAAGTCAATAACCATCAGGGTTTAAGCGTCAGTTAGGTTAGGACATATTTTTAAAATTAAAATAAAAATATATAAATATCCTACTAAAACTTTTCGTGATTCTCGGCTATTTTTGGAAGACTTAATAGAAAACACAAGTTGATCAGAACGATTTATAGTAAAGTTTAGAATTAATAGGGCATTCTGTGTAGGTTCGGTTGGAATGCGGGTCGCATTTGGGCGAGTACACCGCGAATTTTTTAGATTGTGCTGAATAAGAAACTCGCCCACAACCGAGTTGTGAGCGAGTTTGAAATCCATCTATTGCATCTGTCCCATACTCTGCATCATGACTATCATCTGGATGGCCTGCTTGAAGTCGCCGAGGGTGAGCAGTAATTTGGTGTCAATTCCCCGCTCTTGGACTTTAGCGGAAAAACCGATGCTGTAACTTTCCGGCATGTTCATAAACATACCCGTGATCATTTGCATTGCTGCTGCAGCGTTTGGATCCGCTCTGCTAATAATAGGCAGCACACTTTTAACCATAGTCATCGGTGAAAGTGCCAAAAGCAGGTTATTGTCTGTTCCGAACGCATCAGCAAGTTTTTGATAACTCGGATTTTCAGAAAAATTGCCGTCCATTCCAGATTTCCTATCCAATGCAGACTTAATGAGTTCGGAACTTCCGATAGCAAGGAACAACTGATCTTCGTGAAAGGCATAATACCAGTTCCATTCTTCTGGCATTAGCGTAGCAGCTTCAGGCGGTAACTCTCCAAAAATTGAACCGAAGTTGGGGAAGACGTAGCTTCTAATCTCAACGTCGTTGTGCGTGAGTATTGGTCCTGCATGCGCCCCATCGTACATACTAAACTGTGGCACATCGCCGACCATTTCTCGGACGATTTGCATAGAGTAGTGGAGCTGCTCAAGAAACATGTCCTGCATATAGGTTTCTACCTTTTGTTTATCTTTCATCTCATAGATGATTAGATAGTCGGGTATAAAACTATCGCTAAAATTGGCAGTAAATCCCCACTCTTCACCGAGAGATTCGAAGAAAGTTGTTAGCTGCTCGGTAACTACATCCAGTTTACCTTGCTGCTCTTCTGAAAGATCGCCCGCAAACATTTTTACCCATAACATGTTCATTTCAAGCATCAACTGTTGACTTCCTTGAAATGCCCCATTGACAAAGGCGAGATCCGGGAGATCCTTGAGAACTGTTAACTCATCAGGCATCATCTTTTGCAAGGATTGCTGAATTTCGCTACCATTTTTGAATGCTAAGGATGGCGCGAGTTGGACATCAGTTCCTTTTACTTCGAGTGTTGCGCTTAGAGATTCCAGTTGTTCAAGTGTGTTTACGACTGTATCAAACACACTAACAATGAAGGGTGCCATTGCCATAGCGACAGGATCGCTTTCAAGGCTATCCTGCATTGATTCCGATTCCTCTTTAAGGGAAGCACTGACGATAGGCGCGATTGATTTAAGATCAAAGTGAAGTGCGAGTTGCGCCTCACCTTCCACAATATTCGCGAGGAATGAACTGTAGTCGGGGTTTGTCACGACGGACTGTTTGGTTTTCTTATAGGCATCAATAGCACCTTCACACACTTCAGCAGATCGAGAGAAAACGAGTATCTTTTCCAAAATAACGAAATGCCCGCCGCCGCCGGTCGCGCTCCAATAGGTTTCCCCATTATATTCGGTCGGCGCACTTCCTTCGCTTTCCGCTGCAATCACTTGCTGCATGGCTGCCGGATCGGTTAGGTGTACGACAGCAGAAAGGTCGGGGGGTCTCAAGTTGCTCATAAAGATTACGAAATCTTGGTTTAAATCCAACCCGATTTCCTCTAACTCGGCGAGATCTTCAAATCCAGCACCAAAACTATCTGCTAAGATTTTGGCGAGGATCTGCGGGTTCTCGGCCGTTGGCATCAGGTCTGTGGCTAACGTATTAATCCGGTAATCCAATTCGAGCAAACTCGGACAGTAGATAACCCCCATCGCTTGTGCTGGAACCAGATGTAGCACACTACCACTTGGAATCTCCGCCATCGGTGCTGTTTCTTCAGGTTCAGTTTCATGAGGCACTTCGTTTTCAACTACATGTGATTCTTGTTCCTCTGTTGACTCATGTTCTGTTGTTTCTTCTGCTGGCTCATGCTCTACCGTTTCTTCTGAGGATTCGGGTTCTTCTGCTGGCTCATGCTCTACCGTTTCTTCTGAGGATTCGGGTTCTTCTGCTGGCTCGTGTTCTGCCGTTTCCTCTGAGGATTCGGGTTCTTCTGTTGGCTCGTGTTCTGCTTTATCTGGTGCTGTAAGGTTCTCTGTGG
>JAGFCB010000206.1 GCA_022394775.1 Candidatus Poribacteria bacterium | reverse complement strand
GGCTGAACCTCGCCTCGGAGACTGGAGGGTTACCGTAAATCGTATCTGAAAGTCATCGCCAGCGGTTACCGTCTGAAGGTCTCCTGAACTTCGGGTCAAGCGGGAAATCGCATCCGCAGTCCCTTGCACGCCCAACGCCAGCACGAGCCCCATCAGCACGCCTATAAACAGATTTCCTGTCCAAAATGCTCTTTTCACAATCTTATCTCCTCTGAAAAATCGTGTTATTCAGTGGTTGTCTGTCTAACACATATTATTCGGCAAACTTGGCATGACCTGTCTCAAAGGTTGGATAGGACTGGGGCTTTTGCCCCAGTTGAGACCCTATCCGCCAAATAATCATAAAAACAAAAGCCGAAGCACCCAAGGCACCCCGGCTTTCGTTTGGTTAAGGTTAGTTCAAACAAATTTTATCCCTGAAATAACCTCTTTGTTGCTACTACTCATTGTTCGCCTTGATTTCACCCCATGTAGAGGTAAGTTTGCCAGCGGCACCGATATGCCCTTTGAGGCGGATACCGCGGGTCAGCGTCTGACGGTTCCCGTCGAGGGAGACGTCTTCAATTTGGTAGTAGTATACGATGTTTGGTTGCGCAGTTGTATCCGTATAGGTATAGAACTGCTTCTCCGAAGTCGTTCCGGCACCGGGGACCATGGTTGCGTTAATGACTTGGAACTCACCGTCGCGTTGGTTACTCCGCTTGATGAAGAACCCAGCGTTGTTGAGTTCAGACTGCGTTGCCCATGTAATCACGACTGCGCCGGTAGCTTTATCGCGTGCCGGACGGAAGTGTGAGAGTGCAACAGGCAGGGGTCCACCACCGACAACACCGGGGGTGCCAGCGTCTTCATCGCTGCCATACCACGTTGCGGGTGTATCCACGAGCCCTGTGCTGGAGGCGAGAACCCATCCGTTAGCATCCGTGCCCATCGTTGCCGTTCCATCTGCAAGCATGGCATGACGAATCAGTGAACTCCGTCCACTATCATCCATCGGGATGTCCCATGCTGGAGAGGCACCGAGATTGCCTGCAGAATCACCAAACTGCACAACGCCTGTGTTTTGCGGTGGTAGGAGCTCAATCATGAAGCCCATCGGACTCAGAAGCGTATACCGTCCCTTTTGATGCAATTGATCGGAGACGTCCATCAGCCGATCGCCTAATTTGCTAAGGTTGCTGGAACTGCGACCGTCCCAAGCCACCAAGAGAACGGTTTGCCCGATGCCGCTGGTGGGATGCACACCGATCGTGCCCATGAGTTTAATGCTTACTTTAGCACCGACGACATCCGCATCCGCACTATCATTGCTGATCTCAACAGACCAGTCATCGAGGCTCTTTTCTGCGCCACTCATGTTGGTGAGTTCAATCCACTGCGGGAGGCGATTGTTGCCCGTGTCCACCATGATTTCAGTGATCTTGATGTCATCTGCCATCGCAACGTCAGGGGGCGAGTCGGTTTCGGTTTCGGTTTCGGTTTCGGTTTCCGGTGTTCCAGGATACGTAATGGGTGCAGCACCCGGTGAACCAACACGTATGCCTTCAATGTTGGTTTTGAAGTTCAATCCTGGGGGTGAAGAGGCTTCCCAGCTGCTTGCCATCGTGCCATCGGCATCGGCTGCCATACGCTGCATGGAGATAAGTGCCTGTGTCGGTGTCACTGCGACGTCGTCGTCAGGAGCTTCACCAACGCCTGTTCTACCACTTTGACCTTTACCCGCAATAGACCAAAGACCACTCGCACCGATCGTGCTGACACGGTCTTGAATGTTCTCGTCAGTATCCGTCATATCGGGGAGCGTCTCGCCTGCGCCGTAGAACACCAATTTATAGGTCTTATCACCCGTCTTCAGCTCTTTGCCAGAGGTGTTCTGGATCTCAATCCATTGGCTTTCGTAACTATTATCAAGACTGGCATCCGAACCCCACATAATCTCGCTGATAACGACACCTGCATCAGGTGCGACGAGATCAATTGTGCCGCCATTCGCAAGGAAGGTCTCTAAGTTTGGCAAGCCCCCTTGCTCAATCAGGTTATACAGTAGTTGTGCGGGGGTGCGTTCAGTTGGCTTCGGTGATTTATCCTGATCCCCACCGGGTTTGTCAACACCGGCACCGGCTTCCTTATTAACGACGACTAAGTAGCCACCAGAGGGGATAACTTTATCTTTAGCAAGTTCAACCATAAGCCCTGCGGTTTTCACTGGGTCAGCTGGCTTCTTGTTGATCTTGACTGTTATCTTATCCACGCCTTCCATGCGATCCAGGTCGCTGGGATCTGGCTTCCACATGTTCGGTCCAAGACTCACTATTTCCTTGCCAAGCGTTTCGTCGTAAGTATATATCTCTTGGTCTCCAAAAGTTTTCAACTTGAAAACCAAAGTGGCATCTTTAGCCGCGGGGGTAACCGTGACGAGATACTGTTGGTGCATACGGCTTCGCCCCGTGAAGGTTACCTGGGCTTCACCAGTATCACCCATAGACATAGGGCCTAAATAAACAGCATCCGCGGCAGTCCCCTCAGCAACATCAAAGTGATCTGCGGCGGTGAGCTTGTTCTCTTTCGGCTGTTCAGTCAATGTGATAATAATGTTGAACGTGTCACCGTTAAAACCAGCATCCGGTACTAACGTGCCGGAGGCAAGTTTGATACTAACCGGTTTCGGACCACGCTTATCAATCTCTTCTGGTTCGTCATGTACCAAAAATATTTTGTCATGAAATCCTTCATTACTTTTGGCGTCGGCTTTACGATCCGCCTCAGTAATTGCGCCCTTGGGAAGGTATAAACGTATCCTGTAGGCATGGTCATTCTTATCAAGAACGTCTTCACCAGGGAGTTGACCAGGGGGGATGGTTATTTTAATCGTAAAGTCCTTACCCGCCTGTATACGATTGCGCTCCTCCGTCAAACGGACATCGACTTCACGATTCACAACCGCAATGACATTCTCCTCAACATCAATTACAGCACCATGGTAATTGAGAATATCAACTGCTCCGTCCACGGAAACTGCATCACCGGAAAATTTGCTTTTGACATCCTCCAATGTTACCACTTTCCCGAAGTTCACGTAAACTTCTATTACCTCCGCTCTTTCGATCTGGATATCACTCGCATAACTGATATCATGGGCATCGAACTTAACATCGAATGCGAAGACGGGCATGGATGCCAGTGCAAGAATTGTTATAAGACTCATTAACGAAACTGCCATTTTCTTTGACAACATTCGTTCTATCTCCTTGTTCTTATGGAATAAAATTTTCAAACTTAGACCTAAAACCTCACGGAAGTGAAAAGATGAAAAGTTAACCTTTTTCAAGTCTGACCTCCGCTTATGTAAAAAATAAGAACGGATCCAGGGATTAATAAATCCATTCAGTATTTCTTTGAACTTAACCTTTTCGCACATTTCGTTAAGTTGGAATTCGCGCAAGGCGGAATGAGGAAAATACCAAGATTGAGAAATGTGGGAATCTCACAAGAGGCGTGGATTTGCGAAAATTGTAATTCGATAGGGATTCTTTGTAAAATTAGGGGATATTTTACAAAATTATTGAAAAATTTACAAAATCAGGGCTCTATGTCATATTCTCCAGCACGCGGGTTAGGTTCTCAAGGGTTTTTGTAAGTTCCGCGTGTGCCTCAATAAGTGTTTTTTGGTTTTGGAGTGCGGCGGCGAGTTGGTCATTGAGGGAGTGCTCACGTTTCTGGGTATCTTCCAACGCCTTACGGAGTCGCTCGTTCTCTTGCCGGAGCGCAACTCTGACAAAATCGACGGACTTGTCCCCAGCGTATTCGAGGTACCCATCCGGGATGTAGACGTTGCCGTAGAGGCGTGAGAGTTCGCTGTGTGCGATGACCTGATGTTTCCGCTTTCTGTCTGGGTTCTCTACGGCGGTAAGGTTCTTGGACTGGATCTCTTTGTAGAGGGTTTCCTGCGAGATACCCAGTAAATCGGCGGCTTGTGCGACAGAGAGATAGATTTCTTGATTCATGGTATTGCGTAACACTCCTAATCCGTTATCAGGGGACAGTCGGCAGGTACAAAACCTGCTCTATAATGAATATGATCATCGGGATCCATCACAAAAATCACAGTCCATTTTACACGTTTTTGACAGATTTCGCATCTTTTTTGACGGATTCTGCATTTTTTTGAAAATTAATTTGACAAGAAGCGTTATATAGCATATAATTAATGGCGTAAAGGGTTGAAACGCGAGATTTTCATATACTTACGCGAGGAATTCACGATGCGCCGCTCAAACACAAAAATGATTTTGACTGCATGTGAGATGTCTTTCGCCGGGAAAACCGATAATGAGATAGCGACTATTTTAGAAACGTCTGTCTCAAATGTCTCCCGTTGGCGGAAAAACCCAATGTGGGTAGAGTTTGAACAGGAACTCATCTCCGCACATAAAGAATCATTGTT
>JAGFCB010000134.1 GCA_022394775.1 Candidatus Poribacteria bacterium | reverse complement strand
CGTTGGCATGACTTGGACAAATCAGGCTGGTCGGAACTGGTTCGTGTGGCAGCGTTTTTTGAATTAGGCTTTCGCGAAGGAACACCCGGACCAAATCGTTTTGGACCCGATCCATTGGGGTAATTATGAACGCACCAGAACATCGTGAGCGAAATCGCCGTCTCGGACTTGTGCTATGCCTGTTGTTTACAGGGTTATTTATCGTTGTAACTGTGGCGATTGTGACAGGCAGCAAAGCACCCCAATCTGTTGAAAGTGTTATCAAAGACCTTGTCGTTCCTGTTTTAGGTGTTATCGGGTTGCTGTTAATTATCGCAGCTGTCGTTGAAATCGTTCTTCGGATTCTGAAAAATAGGGTGCGTGAGTAATGAAATGACACATAATACCCCTGAAATCCAAGAACGTCAACCTTTGAGCAACGCACGATTGGGAATATTAGTCTTACTCGGTGCGGAGACAATGTTGTTTTCGGGGCTTATCGGCACATTTCTCGTATTTCGGGTTGGAAATGTCACATGGCCCCCGCCATCACATATCGGGATTGAGTTGCCACGCGCGGTAACGGGTATTAATACGGTCTTACTTTTATTGAGCGGTTATACAATGCTTCAAGCGCGCCGCGCAATTCAGAGAGACAACCTGAAGCAGCTCCGTAATTGGCTACTAATCACTGGAATGCTTGGACTGCTTTTCCTCGGTGTGCAGGGCAGTGAATGGGTGCAGCTCATTCGCAACGGACTCACGCTTCAATCTGGCGTATATGGCGGTATCTTTTATGTGTTAATCGGGTGCCATGCCGTTCATGTGCTGAGTGCTGTTATATGGTTGTTTATTGTTTTCGGTATGGCAACGGCAGGGCGTTTCTCTGCGGCGCGTTACACCGGTGTTGATACGTGTACCATCTACTGGGTTTTTGTCGTCGCGCTCTGGCCAATTCTCTATGTTTTAGTATATCTCTCGTAAGAGATTGTATGATTCAAGCATAGTGTGTTCGCTTGATATGATACTAAAGGAATTGTTGGAATGTATAAACTATTTTGGCGTAGCTTGCAAGCCAAAACTTGCTATACAAAAGTCTTGGGGATTTCTCTCTTGATGATACTCGGCGTGCTCGTAGTACCAACGGCACTTGAGGCATGTCCGGCATGTAAAACGCTTGATGACCCTATCGGTAAAGGTTTTAATTGGAGTATCCTTTTTATGATAGCGATGCCCTTTACTGTTTTCGGGCTCATCGGCGGCACGATTTTCTTACAATGGAACGGTTATCGGTTAT
>JAGFCB010000034.1 GCA_022394775.1 Candidatus Poribacteria bacterium | reverse complement strand
ACGAACCGCAATCCGTCTTCCTTGGCGTACCGTTACACGGCAGCGAAGGTTTCCACTTCGGTATCCGCGAGTGGCGCGGTGTCCGAACGCATCGCCATACATACGCACGTCATTACGACGGCACAGGGTGGCTCCTTTACGATAACGATAACGACCCGTATCAATTGAATAATCTCATTGATGACGATGACTCACAGGATCTCCGATCAGAATTAGAAGCAGACCTCCAACAGTGGCTAACCCGAGTAAACGATCCATTCCTACCCGGAATTGAACACATACGACAACTCGGTCTCTCTGAACTCTGGAACATCAGTGAGCAACGGTTCGGCGGCGGAAAACCCCGCTGGGCATAATTCTCTGATGTCGTACCACAAACTTTTAGTTTGTGTGGTATACGCAAACCTCTTTCGTAGGAGCGTGCTGTGCTCGCGATTTTTACCCAAGGCAACTCCACCGTAGGAGCGAGCTGTGCTCGCGATTTTTCCGACGGCTGATAGTTATTCCATATAACTAACAACATGAGGTACCAACCCATGACTGATGAAGAAAAATTTCGATTTGATTTAACCGGATTCCTCGTGCGTCCAGCGATCCTTGAACGCGACGAAGTTGATGCGATCGTTGAGCAGATTGATCGAATGCATCATGACAAAGAATCCTTACCGCCCGAACATCGTGCTGTACCGGGTGGTCCCGCGAGTGTCCTGATTGATCACCCTAAAGTCCTTGAGGTCCTACACGAAATCATCGGACCCGAGGTCCGGTTAGAGAGCTGCTTCTCTGTTTGGCGTAAGAAAGGGCAGAGGCACGGTGAACTTCACGGGGGTGGACCGAGACAGGCAGATCCGATCTTCGGGTATCGCGTCAACAACGGACGAATCCATGCGGGGATGGTGCGCGTCGTCTTCGAGTTAACAGATATTTCCAAAAATGATGGTGCGACGCACTTTATAGCTGGTAGCCACAAATCCAACTTCCCGATGCACCCCGATCACATGTCGTTAGAGGATGGGAAGCGAAGTCCGTTCCTGATGACCTACGAATGCCCTGCTGGCAGTGCAATCTTCTTCACAGAAAATCTGTGTCACGCCGGTCCTATATGGCAACGGGAGACACCGCGTGTAGCAGTGCTAAACGCTTATGCCCATCTCGCAACACATTGGCACCGTCTACGGATTCCGCCTGAAGTGATGTCCGCTTTACCGCGTGAAAAGCAGGCGTATTTCCGTGAACCGTGGGTTGCGGATTTCCGCACACGTCCAGCAACGCGAAACACGATTGAACGGTTCCTTGAGAACGACGAACCCCCTGTCAACACCGATCACAAACCGTGATTTAAAAAGGTAACCCCTGTTTGTAGTAGGGCAATTGATTGCCCGTTATTGCCCCGTGATCGTGCGATAAATTCTCTATAAAATAGGACTTACGCGTGCTGCTCTTTTGTACCACAAACTTCCAGTTTGTGCTGTCAGAACGCTATGTTTTCCGAGAAATCTCATCTAACAGAACAGGCTGCAGTCAAAATTGCATAAGTCCTGTAAAATTAAAAATATGAAGAAACGCGTCCTCATTATCGGTTGGGATTGCGCAGCACCCGAACTCGTCTTTGAGGCATTCAAAGACGATATGCCCAATACACATCGCTTAATGGCAGAAGGTACGTACGGCGAATTGGAGAGCACCATCCCACCTATCACCGTGCCTGCGTGGATATGTATGATGACCAGCCGCGATCCCGGCGAACTCGGCATCTACGGCTTTCGGAACCGCAAAGACTATTCCTACGATGCTTTGACAATTGCGAACGCCCACGCCATAAAAGTACCGACACTTTGGGACATGTTAGGACAAGCTGGAAAGAAATCGGTCGTTTTGGGAGTACCGCTCACTTATCCCGCAAAGCCGTTTCCGGGGTGGATGGTTACCAGTTTCCTCACGCCTGACCGCAATCCACAATGGACTTTCCCGCGACGACTCTCACGAGAAATCGATCAGGTCGCAAGCGATTATATGATAGATATTCCTAACTTCCGAACAGATCGGCGCGCCGAACTAGAGCAACAACTCCTCAAAATGACCACCGAACGGTTCAAACTTGCACGCCACCTGATTAAGACAAAGAATTGGGATTTCTTTACGATGGTTGAGATGGGTTCTGACCGGCTCCATCATGCTTTCTGGCGGTATTGGGACGAGACGCATCCGAAATATGAACCGAACTCGCTATTCTCGGAGACGATGCGGAACTACTACCGCGCACTCGATGCAGAACTCGGAGAAACGTTAGCGTGTGTGGATGAAAACACCACTGTCATGGTTGTCTCTGACCATGGCGCGAAACGGATGGACGGCGGTATCTGTGTCAACGAATGGCTCGAAAAAAACGGTTACCTAACACTCAAAGCCAAACCCCAAGAAATTACACGCTGGACACCAGATATGGTAGATTGGGAAAAAACAAAGGCGTGGGGAGAAGGGGGATATTACGGACGGATTTTTATAAACGTTGAAGGCAGAGAGCCACACGGAATTGTTAACGAGAAAAACTATGAAAATGTCCGTGATGAATTGAAGGCACAACTCGAAGCCATCGTAGACGAAGATGGACATAACATTGGCACGCGGGTCTTCAAACCCGAAGAGGTCTACCAAGAATGCCGGAACATTGCCCCTGACCTTATCGTCTATTTTGGTAATCTCTTTTGGCGTTCCGTCGGAAGCGTTGGATACAACAGCATCTATACTTATGAAAACGATACCGGACCTGACGATTGTAACCACGCAGAAATGGGGATTTATATCCTCAAACCTGCATCTCATTCCTCTGTAGGAGCGACCTCTTGGTCGCGACCAAAAAGCATTTACGACATCGCCCCAACCGTCCTAAAAGAATTCGGCATCGACATTCCAGCAGAAATGCAGGGACAACCAATTTAGGCAGTTACGGCTTTCACAATCGCCTCCGCAACAACCTCTGCGGCAAGGATACCAACAGTATTCACGCTGCTGCCAGTATGTGTCCCTGTCGCTATCGAAAAAAGCGTATCCCCATCAAACATCGTATGCGCTGGTCGTATCGCACACGCCATGCCATCGTGCGCCATCTCCGCGACCCGATGCACCTCCGCAGGGGTAAGCGTTGCGTTTGTAGCAACGACACCGATTGTTGTATTTGTCCCGGACACTAAATCCGCGTCCAGAAGCCGTTCTGTGATATCCACAAAACTGCCATTTTCTTTTCCACCTGCCACAATTTCACCAGTCCTCGGATCCACAACGTTCCCAAGTGCATTCACAACCACAATCGCAGCGACAATCAATCCTGAATCAAGGTATTTGCATGCCGAACCGACACCGCCCGGCGAAGATGAAACCCCCGGTGCTTTGCCAACAGTTGCCCCCGTGCCTGCCCCGACAGTCCCTATCGCCACCGGTTCATCTGTCGCATTCAGGCACGCCTGATACCCCATCTCCCGATCCGGACGGACATGTGGATTTCCAACACCAAGATCGAAAATAACGGCAGCAGGAACAATCGGCACACGAACGGTACCCGCAGGAAAACCGACGTTCTGTTCTTCAAGGTACTGAACGACACCACCAGCAGCATCCAAACCGAAAGCACTTCCACCAGTGAGTAGCACCGCGTGCACTTTCTGAACTAAACGTCCCGGACGGAGTGCTTCTGTCTCACGTGTCCCCGGTGCCGCACCTCGCACATCAACGCCTGCAGTCGCACCCGCTGGACAGAGAATAACCGTACACCCCGTCTCGGCAGTTGGGTCAGTGGCGTGTCCTACCTTAATACCTTCAATTGCAGTAAGTGTTTGATTTGTTGATTCCATAGTTTACACCGTATTTCAGAGTCCTGAAGATTACTATAGCCGATTCCGACTCCATCTGCAAGAAATATTGCTTTCAGATTGTATAGACTCCATCTGAATATGCTGCTATAATGCAATTTATCCAATCTGAGTTGCTATTTTGTCCTATCATCGCAAAGGATTTTAGTACCATGAAACATATCTGCTTGCTTTTTGCGTTTTTCATTGTTTTGATAAGTTGTTCACCACCAGCACCAGTGGAAATCCCTGATGCGAACTTGGCTGCAGCTGTACGGGAGGCATTAGGCTTAGACCCAAATGCACCTATTATGGCAGAGGATTTGAAAGAATTAGGATCCCTGCGTGCTGCATCAAGACGGATTACAAACTTAACAGGACTCGAAAAAGCAACAGATTTAATACACTTAAGTCTTTACGGGAATCAAATTGTAGATATTACACCAATTGCGGGCTTAACGAAATTACGGACGTTAGACCTTTATGGCAATCGAATCAGTGATATTACATCATTTGCGGAATTAGAGCAACTTGAGTGGCTCCGACTTCATGATAATCAGATCCGTGACATCTCGCCGCTCATCCAATTAAAGCAGCTTGACTTTTTAGCGCTCTCGTTCAATCAAATTAGTAACATCAAACCACTCGCTGAATTAAAACAATTAAAAAGGTTATTTATGAATAATAACCAAATTGTGGAGATTGCATCACTTACAAGGCTGACACAACTGACGCATTTAGGGCTTAGCAGTAACGAAATTAGAGATATTGCCCCACTCACAGGATTGATACAACTGACGGAGTTAAGGCTTAACAAAAATGAAATCCGTGATACTACACCACTATCAGGGTTAGAAGAACTCAGAATGCTATCGCTGGACGATAATGAAATTGTAGACATTACACCACTAACAGAATTGAAACAACTGAGAGAACTATACCTTGCTCGTAACCGAATCGGTCACATTCCTAAATCTATTGAGTTAATGCAGTTGAGACTTTTAAATCTCCAAGAAAACCAACTCAGCAACATCACACCACTTGGTGAATTGATGAGGTTAGAGTCCTTAAATCTCTCGGGAAATCAAATTACGGACATCACACCACTTGCAAGACTGCCACAATCCACCCACGTGTGGCTTGAAGAGAACCAGAGAAAATTTTTACATAGAAGTGGAGACCTAACTGAAGATATAGTACCAACTCACAAACTTCACAAATAGATTCCGAACTTGGAACAAAATGTAGAAGTTGCTCACTAACAAAGCACGACTTGATAGCCAACAGAACCTATTTTTATCCAATAAAATTTACAAGGATTTTAACGTTATGAAACGCTTTTACCCGCTTTTCCTGATTCTTACCGTTTTTCTCAGTTGTTCACTTGTAAAACCGAAAGTAATACCGGATAAGAACTTAGCCGCTGCCGTGCGAGAACAACTCGATTTAGCCCCTAACGAACCTATCTTAGAAAAAGACCTGAGAGCGTTAGAATTCCTAATGGTTGTGGGTAGAGGTATAAAAAAACTGAACGGCTTGGAAAAAGCAACAAATTTAAGGACTTTATGGCTTGAGAAGAACGAAATTAGAGACATTTCGCCCCTCGCAAATCTGCCTGAACTTAATACGCTAACACTTTCCGAGAACAAAATAGAGGACATTACTCCCATCGCAGGGTTAAAACAGCTCACACATCTGGAACTTGAGCGAAACCAGATTAAGGACATCACACCGCTCACAGGCTTAAAACAGCTTACCCACCTTGAACTTCAACGGAATCAAATCAGCGATACGACCCAGCTTTTTGCAGTACTTAAGAAATTGGCGTACCTTTCACACCTAAAACTTGAGCTAAACCAAATCACGGATGTTACGCCACTCACGGGATTAACGGAACTTACTGCACTATGGCTCTACAACTGTCAAAATGCCGACATCACACCGCTCACTGAAATGACCCAACTCACTCAGTTATCACTTTATAACTGTCAAATTACGGATACCGCACCGTTTACTAAAATGACCCAACTCACAGATTTACTGCTTAATAGAAATAAAATTAGGGACATTACCCCTATCGCTGAATTAACGCAGCTTAAAACATTAGGCCTTGGTGGTAATGAGATTATTGACATTACGCCGCTCACAGGATTGACACACTTGACCTCCTTATTAATTGGGTATAATCATATCAGTGACATAACACCTCTCAGTGAACTAAAGCAGTTGATCTACCTAACACTTGGGTATAACCACATCAGTGACATAACACCTCTCAGTGAACTAAAGCAGTTGACCTATCTAACACTTGAGTATAACCCAATCAAAGACCTAAAGTCCCTCGGTGAGCTAAAGCAAATGGAGCACCTATACTTTGAGAACAATCAAATCAGCGATATTACGCCACTTGCCGGAATGACAAAACTCCGGAGTCTATTCCTTATGAACAATCAAATCAGCGATATTACGCCACTTACCAGGATGACATCACTTGAGGGTGTCTCACTGAGCGATAATCAAATCAGCGACGTGGAACCTCTCGCAAATTTGACACAACTGATGTACTTAATACTCACGGATAATCAAATTAGCGACATCAGCGTCCTTGGAAATCTTAAGAATCTCGTCCTATTAGATATCCAGAAGAACCCCATTCAAAATATGAGCGCAATCGGAGAACTCCGAAAGCAGATGCCAAATTTGCAAATTATGGAATCTAATCGCTAATCAAGGCATTTATAGTAAAATCGAAAAATAAATCAACACTTTAGAAAATAACAAACCTACCCCCAATGCAGGCTGGGTTTGGAACCCAGCCTGCTATGGATGTCTCGTTAATTGTAGGTTTTACTATAAAAAGAAAGAGGAGGTAAAAATGGCAAAGTTAGCAATCAACGGTGGTGACCCCGTTGTCAAAAACGGCTTAGGGAAAGGCTGGCCCATCTTTGATGAAACCGAAGAGAACGCAATTTTAGAAACCTTACGGAGCGGTGCCTGGAACCGACGCGAGAAAGTCGATGAAGCCGGTGAGAAGTTCGCAGCATTTCAGGACGCAAAATACGGGATTCCGCTTGCCAACGGAACCGTAGCGTTACAGTGCGCGCTGAAAGCTGCTGGCATCACCGCAGGTGATGAAGTCATCGTGCCTGCGCTCACCTTCGTGGCGACGGGGACATCGGTTGTCTGCGTCAACGCCGTGCCAGTCATCGTTGACGTTGATCCACTCACGTACAATATCGCACCCGATGCGATTGAGAAAGCGATTACACCCCGAACACGGGCAATCATCCCGGTGCATAACGGTGGCTATCCGGCAGATATGGACGCGATTATGGAAATTGCCGAAAAGCATAATCTCATGGTGATCGAAGACTGTGCACATGCACACGGTTCACAATGGCGTGGAAAAGGGATGGGTTCAATCGGGCATCTCGGCGCATTCAGCTTCCAGATGGGAAAAACGCTCACCTGTGGCGAAGGTGGGATGGTGATAACAAACGACGAAGCACTCGCCGGAAAGGCAGGCAGCGTCGCACAGTTGAATATGCGGATGACAAACTTCCAAGCGACGCTTCTGCTGTGCCAACTTGAACGGTTTGCCGAACAGGTAGAGACGCGTGAGCGAAACATCGCGTATCTCTCTAAAGGTATGGAAGCGATAGAAGGACTGCACCCGATTCCGCGCGACGAACGCGTCACGCGATGGTGTTTCTACTATTGGGATTTCCGGTTCGTCTCCGAAGAGTTCGGTGGTGTTTCGCGCGGTAGATTTATGGAAGCACTCAGCGCAGAAGGGATCTCATGCGGTGTCGGTGCACACGGTGAACCCATCTATAATGAAGGACCCTTCGGGAATCCAGAGTTATTCGACCAACTCGGCTTGCCCCGTAAATACCTCGGCGACCATGCAATTGACTACAGCACACTCAATTGTCCAGAGGCAGAACGGGTCTATCGCGAAGAAGTTTGCAGTTTCGGGCATTCCATGTTTTTAGGCGACACAGACGATATGCAACTGATTTTAGATGCTTTTCAAAAAATTCGGTCACATGTTGATGAACTGTAATTTTCGGTAGTCGCCCGAAATCGAGTTGAAATTCTTCTTACGCTGGCGAGGTTTCTAACCTCGCCCTTTCTTTTTTATCGTAAAGCCCGTAAATACGTGAACACTCCACAAAGTGCCCCACACGAAACACTGCTCTAAACCGCTGACTCAGTTTCGGGTAGACATCTTCCAGATACCTAAAAGCGCGAGGAGCGATAGATTTGGAAAGAGTAGTGGTGCGAACAGAGGCGCGCCGTAAAGGAATTTGTCTATCTGCGCAACACCTGGGGCTTGCAGATCTGCTGTCAGGTGTAGGAAGAACCCCGCAATACCAACGACGAAGTTGATCCCCAAGACAATGGCACAAAACCTAAAGAGAGCGGCTTGGTGAGGAACAAGAAATAGCGTTACCAAACATCCGACAGCGATGGCACTCGTAAACACAGGTAGCCATTCAGACGGGTTGAAAAACCCGTTTTGCGCGTGGTCAAAAGCCGATAGAATAAAATTACCGCACCACCCGAACCCCGCCATAAACACGACCCATTGTGCCCACTCTAAATCCGTATCTCGGATCATACCGTTCATGATTAAAAGCAGCCCTACGCCTGTAAAAGCCAAAGGGGCCACAAAGGGTGCTGTATAGACAAGGTTCTTGAGCGTCAAATCAGAGAAAAATTCGCTGCCGAGATGAAAAAACATGCCAGAGATACCGATACAGATAGCACCCCACCCAACGCCCAATCGACACCATTCTTTCAACCGCTTGGCATTCCCAAAAAGTGTTAGCACGAGCAGCATAGACGCGCCTAAAGAAAAGTAGAACGGAATCCATTCTGCCGGATGTGCAAACGCGTTGACGGAGTGTGCTAAAAACACGTCAAGTGCCAGAAACGCAAGGTTCGCAATAATAAAAAAGTCGAGCAGTTTGGCAGCCAATCCCTTACGGTTTCGCAGCGTCTTCTCTGAGTTCTCGGGCAATTCTTTTCAACTCCGTCATCTTTAACAAAAGTTCATAGTTTCCGTGCCACTGGACAAAATCGGCACCGCCCATGAACGCCCCATGTTTCGCTGTCCGACCATAATAGTGCCACAGATCGAAGTAGAGAAATTCGATGGGTTCGTCAAAAGGCGTTTCCGTCAACAAGCCTTCCTCACGCAGCGATTTCATCAATGCCACCGCTTCCGAAATTTTACGGTTGGTATCAGCGACAACACCTTCTGCCTCCTGATAGTAAACCTCTACCTGTGAACTCGCGTGGCATTTCAAGCACGTCTCTTTCATAGCGTCTTGACCTTGCTGATAAGTCGGACGCTTCTCAGAGACCGCCGCAAATAGCCAATACGAAAGTCGCTCGGTCGTATCGTGCGTCACATTCAAGCCGTCTAAGCCGCTCAAATGGCACGTCACGCATGTTGGCACTGTCATATCCGCTGTCGTGAGTGCTTTCGGTGGCACTTTGAGATTCATCTCCGATTTCTGCGCATTGTAAAGCACACCGTGCTTGGATTCATGGTAAATTTCGATCTGTGAATGGTCGGGTCCCATGTGGCACTGCCCACAGGTTTCCGGCTCCCGCGCCAGCGCAACCGAGCTTGAATGTCGCGCATGGCAGTCTGTACACGTCCCAATCGAGCCGTCCGAATTCGGCTTACCTATATCGTGGCACCCCAAGCATCCAACGTCAATAGCACTCTCACCCTCTGCCATCGCTAAAGGATTCGCAGGACGCTCTACCGCTCCCTTGTGATATTTTTCAGCGAAGACGATCTGTTCCGCTGTAAAGTCCTTCGCACCCCATACCGCTGCCCAAGCCGGGGCAGCGTGTCGGCTTCGGAGGAACTGTGTATACTCGGTTGTATGGCACTGGCTACAGTTTTTTGCTGTGAGCTGCTTCGCGATTGTGAAACTCCGATGTGCCTGTGTTTCTTGATTCTCCACGGCTTTGTGGCAATCCAAACAACTCACGCCGTGCTTCACGTGTTCACTCCGTTCATATTGGTGGACAACCGCAGCCGTTTCCCGGCGATGGCACTCCGCGCATTTCCCCGTCGCCCGCACAAAATCAGCACTTGGCTGCTCTACTTCCAGTGCCGGGCGTTTCGCATTCAGGATGAGTACAACCGTAATCAGAACTGCCCCAAGAAATACTGAAATGAAGATAGATTTAAATGATCTCATAGTAAGTGTATTGATTCCAATTATGCCTCTACATTCTAATCAGATACTTTGCCCCCAATTACAACGAGGAACGCGCTATCTTCGCTGGCGTGGACTGAGTGAAGGACATCACCTGTGAAGGTAACTCCGTCACCTTCTGCAAGCGTTATTTTATCACCACTCGTTGTAAATATGATCTCTCCACTAAGCATAATGACAACAGCGGAAGCGGGTGCTGGATGCTCCGCCAGTGTCGTTTCCGCTTTCATAACAATCAGGACGAGTGTCAGTTCATCTCCGCGGGCTAATGTCAGCGAGGCTCGCCCTGACGAGGCGAATTCGGCTTCCTCCATGAGGTTTTCAGCCATAGACATAAACGGAAACGCTTTGGTTAAGGGCGTATTCAGATCTACAGGTCTGTAGGGTCTTTCATAGGATGTATTCATTGTGTTCTCCACGATTTGAACGTGAAACCAAACGGTTAGGATTTACGCATGATGCGCTTTTGTACCACAAACTTCCAGTTTGTGCTAAATGTTTAGTGAAATATCGATCTGCAAACGTCTATGACTATTTTATCACAGCACTCCGTCCTTTTCAACCTAATCAGACACGGGGCTCAGTTTAGAAACCTTCTCCGAATTGTGCTTGCAGTTCCGCCAGTATTTTCTCCTTAATATCCTCCATCATCTTTTCTGACACTTGCTTGAGTATATCCCTGCCCATTTGTGTGTCGGGAATACTTTTTCCAAGTTGCCCTTGAAGTTCGGCGTGAATCTCCTTCTCTATGGTGAGGCTTAATTTTTCAACTATTTGCTGTGTTTGCTTAAGTTCCTGTTCACCTTCTTGTGTCATGGGAAATGCTTCTCCTTGTAAACGTTTTCGTGCCCGATGGAGCTGACTGTGAACTGTCTTCACGGGCACACTTAAGAATTCGCCAATCTCTTTAGCCGTCATTTCCTCAAGATAGTGAAGTACCATGACGGTGCGTTCATGCTCCGGGAGTTTTTCCAAAAGATTTTTAATGGTTTCATAATGATGCTCACTCACTTCTGTTTCGCGCTGCTCCGATATATAACGTTTATAGGAAAGTTTTTCCAGTATATCCGTCTGTGTATCCTCCAGCGATTGCGCGGCTGGTTTTTGCTTTCGCAGCCAACCGATGCAAAGCCGATCAGCGATGACGTAGAGCCATCCGGCAAACTGATCCGGATTTCTAAGCGTTGAGAGTTTTTTGTATGCCTGAAGGAAGGTGTCTTGTGTGATTTCTTCCGCATGATGAAAATCGCCGATCTTCCGCCAAGCGAGAGCGTGAACGCTTCTATAGTACTTTTCAACTAAGGTGGTAAAGGCTGTATTGTCGCCCGATAGAATACAGCGAATGAGTTGTGCATCATCTCTTTCCATCAGGATCCTCCGTGATTAATCAGTGGTTGATAACGCATTTTTCGATAACTTACGTATTACGCACTGCTGGATCGGTTTCTAGGGGAACACCCAAGCAAAAACACCCCGCCAGCAAAAAGCTGCGTAAAGTGGGTAACCTCGCCAGCCCCCAAACGTTCTCCCTTCAAATATCTAATCTGAAGAATTTCAGAAACGCCACACTTGTAAATCCGCCTGTGAAGAAACAGAGCAATAGCAAATCCAGAGCAGCGTGCTGGAGCATCTCTTCCAAAGTCAACGCCGCCAGTGGCGGCGGAGATGGCGGGGACGCGATCTCTTCTGTTTCGATGAGAGCCGCATCTGACATTTTGCTGAACATCTCTGCATCCAGCACCTCATAATAGCGAGTGCCCGTTTGAAAGTAGGTATCTCTTTTCACTTGACCCGTTTGTGTGGCATCCGTTGCCAGAAAAATAAAGGAAGACGTAGGCGTGATTCGAGAAAAATTTATGCCTATTTTATCTTGGTGTTTTCTTTCTCGCGCATAACGTCTATCGAGTTGTGTTGCGAGATCTCGATATTTTGACCGCGCCGCTGCCTCAAGAGGGCGCATCTTCTCATTCATTTTCGCGACGAACGCTTCATCTAACCTAAAGAAACCGGTCGTTTTTTCTCCCTGATTGGCTTCCTGTATCATTTTTCCCATAATTTTGTTTCTTTCCACTTCAAGAGTAGCACGCAATTCTGATCGCCTCGCGCCTTTTTCCCTATAGACGCTCTCCGCTGTTGAAGTCGGCGCGACGATTTGCGCCGCGAGAAAACCGACACGCGGTAAGATCAGGACAGCAAACACCCAAACGGTAAAAGCGACGATCAGTGCTGTTTTGGAACTGTCAAAATAAATCGAGATCACTGCCCCGATTCCGAAAAAGACCGCAATGTAGAGCAGTGAGATGCCGATGAGACAGAGGACACGCGGAAAGATATTCGGTTCAGATAGTGGGAAGCCTTGCCAAACGAGCACAAGTAAACCGGTGATTAACGAAACTAAGAACGGAACGATAAATACGAGGTATCCCCCGATGAGTTTGCTCCACAAAAAGATATCGCGTGGAAGGGCGTTAGCGAGATTTATCCGAAGTGTTCCAGATTCTTTTTCTCCCGTAACAGCATCAAAGGTAAACAAAAGTGCCAGCAGACTAAAGACGGTGCTGACAACGAACACAAAGTCGAGATGCCCTAAAAGAAAGGCGATCGGCGCGGTAGATAGTGCCGCTTCCCCCCGTTGTATGCCGTTACGCGTCATACCGAGATAACTCGGTAAAGCAGATTCTAAGCCCGTCCCAAACACACTTAACGGTGTCGGCTTAAGAATCAATTTGGAAACTTCAAGATTCGGATCCGTCCGCTGTTTCTGTAACCAGGGTTGCTCCGCTGGATCCTTACTATTTTCGTCCTTGACAGTTTCTTGATAGTCAACTTGGCGTTGGAGATAACGACGGTAATTGATATGGAGGTTGAGTGGGATGAGCAGTACGCACATCAGAAGCAATGCTATAAACCGAGCACTCAGAATATGATGCATCATCTCTTTCCGAATTAGGGTGATTAACATTGTAGTACCTCCAGTCCATAGAGCATTGTTTATGTCCACATTTCAAATTGCAGCATACGCTAAAGATTAGATCCACTTGAACAGGGCATGATGCCCTTGGTCGTTAAAGACGCGTTTTTGAGCGGAATGCTTGCATAATAGAAAAAAATCTAAGGATGTTGGTAACTTCGCTAAGCGTCAGTTTCGCCGCGATGACCTCATCAATGATGCGATCATCCAGAACAAGATAGCGGGCTTCTTGAAGGCGGGCGGGAGCAGTGTGAGGCATAGATTTCTCTATTCTTTACCAATCAGCATGAGAAGGTGTAAAAAATAAATAGCATCTATTAGGGGTAGGTGTGGCGAGGTTTTCAACCTCGCCAGCAAGAAAAATGACGTGTGCGTGCGATTTTATCAATAGCCGCGTTTTACTTTTGCCCAAGTCGTTGAGAGTTTATCTGCGGGATCAACAGCAAATGTGCCGCCAATGTTTTGGTTGATTTCTGCTTCTGTGAGTGCTTGGTCATAAGCGCGAATGATCGCAAATGATCCGTTGAAAGTTCGACGGCGTTCATCGAAAGAATTCGCACCGATAGAGATGTCGTTTATCGGTAACTTCTTGTCAAACTCAAAACCGGCTTGTTCGCTGACCTTTTTACCATCTTGATACGCAACAATCGACTTGCCACTCGTTCCGACAAGTGCTATCCAGGTCCATACGCCTTCCTCAAGTTTGAGGTTAAGGGTCTGAACACCTTGCTTCCCACCCTTCGCATGGATAGACATGTCGAGATTCTGACCACCAACGATCCAGAGACGAATCCCCTGTTTGCCTTCCCTTGGACTGTTCTGGAAACCGGCGAAATGATGTTCTTCAAGAAAGAAATCGCCGTTGCGTCTACAAAGAAACTCCAAGGTCCAGTCCTCGAGAAACAGGGGTGTATTCTTAGCTGGCGGTCCGCCAAAAGTTTGAAGGGATTCTTTGGTTGTATAATACTTTACATTCGGTTCGTTGATACCGAGCGCGCCAATTTTAATCGTTCCCTCTTCGAGTTCAGGTGGATTGTCTGCAGCGAGCAATTCACCGCCCTCAGTGCCGAGATTTTTCCAAGCTTTTGGATGCGCAGGGTTGTCTGCAGCGTTAAGGTAGAGAACAGGATCTTCAACAACATCCGCAAAGGCAACAGTGCACACTATTGATAGAAGAAATAGCGCGGTACAAATTGAAATAGTGATTTTCATTTTAAGTTCCTCCTAAGAACAGGGATAGACTAACAGTCTGGTAGGGTTTGTCGAACAAGATCATCAACCATCAGTATAGCACAAGGAACCTATTTTTCAAAGAAATTATGCGGGGCATACTTCTGGAGGAAAACTACGGTAATTCTAACAGAACGTCCAAGGTCGCCGGAAATAGACATTCGGTGTCATTACACGGTTGATAGGTGAGTTTGAGTGTGATGGGTGCGTTTTTCTTCTGTGCCACATTCGGTTTCTGTCTTAAACGCAGCGGGATCGTAAGGTTTTCTTCATAAACGTTCAAAGGCTCGTCGCTAAACTCAAAACGCATAGACCTACCTTTCGGGTAGGCGACCTCAACGATCTCTACCGGTGCATTTACATCTAATTCAACACTCGTCGGGATTAAATAATCTTGTCCCGTAGGATTGGCGTTAATGTGCCACCCCGTAGCGATTTTGATCTGAAGTTCCACATCGAAAGTCTTATCGCTATTCCCTTTAACTTCAGCAGTTGCGGCTACTACTGCATCGAATGCAGGTTCAAAATTTTCCGATGGGGTAAGGTAGTCGTTGAGGGCAAAGTGCATATACATAAAGGACGATGGACTTTGAGCCATGGATTCAGCAAAAGTACGCAAAGTTTTTTCAGCGTAGTCTCGATAGTCTGTGCCAAGTGCTAATAGGTTTTTGACAGCAACAGCATTGCCAGACGGAATTGCTGAGTCATAAGGCTTTTTAGTACGCACAATCAGATGTTTCGCATCCGCTTTCGTGTAAAAGAAACCGCCGTTTTTATCATCCCAGAACAGTTGAATCATCCTATCAGTCAGCGTCTTTGCTAAATCCAACCACTGTTCCTCGCGCGTCGCCTGATAGAGCGTCAGCAACGCACGCACAAAGAAAGCGTAGTCATCAAGATACGCATCCTGTTTGACGACACCCGCGGTATAGGTATGCCACAATTCGCCATCAGGCTTTCTCATAGTCTTAAGAATGAATTCGGCAGCCTTCGACGCTGCAGCGAGATAGTGTTCCTCACCAAGCACTTGGTAACCGTAGGCGAGCGCATCTATCATCAACCCGTTCCAGTTAACAATGATTTTAGTGTCCAACAACGGGTATTCGCGTTTAGCGCGTGCGGTTAGGAGTTTTTCTCGTGCGGTTGCTAAGTTTCTCACAGAACCCTCCGCTTCCGGTCCTTCGGGAACATAGAGAACGTTTTTACCCTCAAAATTGGGTCCTTTATCAACACCGTAAATATCGCTGAAATTTTTCGATTCTTTTTTCCCAAGAACCGCCTGAATTTCGTCCTCAGTCCAGACGTAATATTTTCCCTCTTCGGCATCCGTTTCAGCGTCCAAGGCAGAATAGAACCCACCCTCAGGTGCCGTCATCTCTCGGAAAATGAAACCGAAGATCTCTTCAGCGATGCGCCGGTAGCGTGGCTCTTGCGTCAACTGATAAGCCCGCAGATAGATTTTCGCCAGTTGCGCGTTGTCGTAAAGCATCTTCTCAAAGTGAGGGATAAGCCACTTCGCGTCAACAGAGTATCGGTGAAATCCGCCCCCAATCTGGTCATACATACCGCCATAAGCCATCATATCCAGTGTCTGAGTTACCATCTCCAATAACACTTCATTCCCTGTAGGTGGGGTTTGTAACTCCGAATTTCGTTCATATTCGCTTATTAGGAATTCGAGATTAGCAGGACTTGGGAATTTCGGGGCAGCCCCGAATCCTCCATAAGCGTGGCTATAGGCAGTTTGGAGATAGTCCAACGCCGCAGTGGTCAGAGATCTGTCAAGTGCTCTTGCATTGAGTGCTGTGAATCCTCTGCTGATCGCCATCTCAATTGTCTTTGAGATTTGGTTCGAGGATTCGATAACTTCAGCAGCTCGCGTTACCCACGCTTCATGCACCGCATCAAGGATCGTTGGAAACCCTGGTCTATTCGGCATATCTGTTGGTGGGAAATAGGTGCCAGCGTAAAACGGTTTCAGGTCAGGGGTAAGGAAAACGGAGTTCGGCCAGCCACCACGTTGAACCAGCAGCTGTGTCGCTGTCATATAGATCTCATCAAGGTCTGGACGCTCTTCTCTGTCAATCTTGATATTGACAAAGTTTTTGTTCATCATCTCCGCGATTTCGGGGTTTGAGAAGACTTTCCGCTCCATCACGTGGCACCAGTAGCACGTCGAATAACCCACAGAGAGAAAAATCAGTTTGTTCTCACGCTTCGCGAGTTCTATGGCTTCATCACCCCACGGGTACCAATCCACTGGGTTATGTGCGTGAAGGAGTAGATACGGACTGGTTTCATGGATCAGCCGATTCGTCCACTTCCATGAACCGTCTGGATTTTTAAGTACCGTTTCATCAGCACTTGTTATCCATGCGAGATTAAAAAGGAGCAAACGGACGAGAAGTTTCTGTATTGTGTTTTTCATGTTATAAATCTTTGTTGTAAGGCGCAACGTGCGATGAATCGCGCTACTACAAACTTATGCACTTTTTTTACCGTTCAATTCGCATGACATGCTATTGCACAAGTGCCTGCTGGGCGATGGCACGTCCCTGTTCCGTTAAGATCAGCTGCGCCGCATCTTGGGAAACACATCGGTTATGGAGCGCATATCGTACGACTTGGGTTGTGAAAGTAGGGTCCCAACTCAAATGCTCATGGAGGTCTGCAATCGCTGACTCCGTTTCAGCTTCAGGAAGCCCTTCGTGATTAAAGAGATGGATTACCAGCATCGTCTGTGCGAACTCCCATTTTTGGCGTGCGTGCCGACGCGCAATAGCAATAAGTCCACGGTTCGGAACCACCAGAAAGATCAACCCAAAAACGAGAAGCGTCATCGTCGCTATTGCCCCCGCAATAGAGACATCGAAAAGAGACGCGAGCCAATACCCGCTGACAGCGTTCACACTCCCGATAATCGCACTTAGGATGAGCATACGCGAGAGTCTATCCGTCATGAGATAAGCAGTCGCAGGCGGTCCAGCGATGAGTGCGACGACTAAAATTGAACCGACAGCATCGAACGCGCCGACAGTCGTTACAGATACCAAGGTCATTAACCCATAATGGATAAGGGTCGGCGCAAATCCCAATGCAGCAGCTAAACTGGCATCAAATGTCGCCAATTTCAATTCTTTGTAAAACACGAGAATAAAAATAAGGTTCAACACAAGAATTGTACCCATTACATATAGCGCAACAGGTCCAAGATCATAACCGAAAGCCTTCAATCGGTTGAGCGGCGCGATAGCGAGTTCACCGAGAAGCACGGCATCCATATCGAGATGCACATTACCTGCAAACCGAGAAATTAGAATCACACCGATGCTAAAAAGCGCGGGGAATGTCAACCCAATTGCGGCATCCTCTTTCACAAGTTTCGTCCGTTGTAGCAGCTCGACGAAAAGGACAGTCAGCACACCAGTTCCCGCAGCCGCAAGAATCAACAGCGGTGATGACAGACTCTCCGTAAGAAAAAAAGCGAGCACGATGCCGGGGAGAATCGCGTGGCTAATCGCGTCGCTCATTAAAGTCATCCGCCGCAGCACCAAGAATACACCGGGCAATGCACACGCTGCCGCCGTAACAATCGCAATGAGTTGAATTTCAATTTGAGGATTTTCCATTCTTTTTCTCAAAAAAAATTGGGATTACCAATCTTTCCCACAGAGACTATAGTAAAACCGAAAACAAGTTGACGCTTTAGAGAACAAAATTCCGCTCCTTTGCGGTGAGCCATTCAATACCCAATCAATCCAAGACAGGTGCCTGAGTTGCACCTGCTCCCAAAGCACCAACCACTAAAATAAGATCTTGGATATTGACAACACCGTCACCGTTGACATCTGTTTTACTTTCTCCAGTCCGACCAAAAGACGATGATACCAAAATAATATCCTGAATATTCACGATTCCATCGCCATTGATGTCCTCAGCGATATGTGGAGATTCTTCAAGAGCAATAGCGGTAAAAGTAATCAGCGATCGTGTTATTTCTCCAGCAGTTACGGTGACCACATGCTTGCCAGAGTTGGCTCCGAGTGTAAGGGTCGTTTGTGCCTCACCGTTAGCGTCTGTTATAGAAGTCGTAGTGTTGAGTTGTCCGCTACCTGCAGTGACTGCAAATGTGACGGATACACCGGGTATCGGTTGACCAATCGAATCTATCGCTTCAACGACGAACGGATTTTCTAATATCTCGCCGCCCTTAGCTTCTTGCGCGTCACCTGAGATTTTGACGAGTGCCGGATACGTACGATGGTCAAAAAGCACTTCGACACCTCTTTCCAGAATCGTAGGGATGTGCCTGCGGACCGACGGATAACTCATCGGATTTCCGCGAACGGATAAACGGCTCAAATCTGTAATATTTACGAGTGGCAACACATCAGAGATAATGTTATCATTAAGATGCAGTTCATTTAGTTTTGAAAGATCCGCAAGTGCTGACACATCAGAGATAAAATTATTAGATGCATGTAGTTTACTCATATTTACCGCATGTTCAAGACCTGTTATATCTGTTATTTGTCGATTCTGAACATCAAGGATTGTTATATCCCGCATGTCATAGAAAGTAATGCTATCGCTCGGATTGATTCTGAGCACCTCCTTGATCGCAGAGGCAAGGTGTATATCAGGGATCTCCGCAACTTTGGGTGGAAGGACCGAAGTTATATTAACTGAAAAACCTCGTTCCGTTATATTTCCAAGCGAATCAACAACCATAAGTTGCACCCTATTATTTCTCAATGATACGCCGGTTGTAACAAACTCAGCAGTCGCATTTTGACCTTCTAAAGTCGTACAACTATCCATAATAATAGATAAATATTGACGCTCAACCGTTGGGATGATCAACTGCGAATGCTGAAGACCATCAGGGTCACTTATCTCGAATTGAAGGTGGATTGCGTAAGGCGGAGAGGCGGAGAGCGTAGGCGCTCGTATAATCGTATTTTGGTTGCTAATAAATGTTGTGTTCGGGTTGAAATGTGGAATTGCATCCAAAAACTTGGCGGAACACACGGACAATTCGCGTCTGTCGCCCGGAAGAACAAAGCCTCCCATGAGATAAGCACGAGACCAAACGGCTCTCAATCCAAAGGTGCGTCCGAGTACGTTAGATACCATAATAGTATCAAAACTTCCATTAAATTTAGAGATAAATCCGAATCTTCCAGACGTAATACCCCCAATTTGTACGTCATTGCTTACATCAACGATAGCGAGATAAACATCCTTTGGGTTTACAACTTGATTTCTTAATTCATCTAAAATGCTTCCAACAACTGAACGAGCGGAACGGTAATATTCCTCATTGTGTTCTGCAATAACATGATGAATCACGGCCTTTCCCGTGGCATCGGTTTCAACATGAAAAGTTTTTCTACCAAATCCATGGCGTTCCATCTCATTAGCAAAATACTCTTGCACATCCTTTATCAATATATCGAATTGTGCGTCTATATCTACTTGAGGCGAGCGGTCATTAGGAAGAAAATAGATCGGCCTGACTATGGGTGCCGGTTCTTGTGCGAAACTGTAACGCGGAAATAAAGAAATGATTGCAAAAACAATTGCTAAGAGAAAAAAGTGTGTCGTTTTCATTTTTCGATCCGCTTGTAATCTTTCAGTAGGTTTTGTAATCGTCTGCCTATTTCTGGACCATTATATCTATTAAGGGTAGGTTATCGTTCGACGAAACTGTTTTAATAACGGCTCGTTTCCATCTTCAGATTACGTCTGTGGCGTTGCTGTCGAATCCGATCCCAGACAAGCCCACGGTTCGGTGCAAAAGTGATCGAGATTCCCACGATAACCGTTGCACATAGCACAATCGTCGGCCCCGTCGGGATACGAGACGCAGTGCTGCTGATAATAGTGCCACTCATCCCTGCAAGTGCCCCAAAACATGCCGCGAGGAACACCATCAGGCGCAGTCGGTTCGTCCATTGACGCGCTGCGACAGCCGGTGCCACGAGCATAGCACTCATCAACACAGCACCAACCGCTTGTAAGCCGAGGACGATCGCTATAACGAGGAGACTCGTCAGTAAAACATCAAGGGTGCGAATGGGTAGCCCTATAGAAGCAGCGAAACCTTCATCGAAAACGAGCAGTTTCAACTCTTTCCAAAATACCAACATAACGATAAGCGCGATACCACCGAGTATGCCAATGGTTAGGACATCTCGCTCCAAGATTGTCGCCGCTTGTCCGAAAAGGAACGTATCCAATCCAGCTTGATTCGCATTGCCAGTCCGCTGAATCAATGTGTGCAACACCAATCCAAACCCGAAAAAAGTAGAGAGAACGATGGCAAGCGCGCTATCATATTTGATGCGTGTCAATCTCACAATACTCATAATCAGCAGCGTGCCTAACCACCCTGCAATCGCTGCACCGAGCACCAGAATTAACGGCGTTTTGCTACCTGTCAGTAGAAATGCGATTGCGATGCCCGGCAACGCTGCATGCGAGATGGCATCGCCGAGGAGGCTTTGTCGGCGCAAAACCGCATAAGTCCCAAGCGCACCACTTACGGTACCAAGTAACGCTGCGCCGATAGCAACGATCATGAGTGTGTAATCAAGATGGATTAGCGTGCTTAAATTTTCCATGATAGTTACGGCGTATAGAGAATCGCGGTTGAAAACCGCTCCTACAAATCTGGTTATGGCATACGGTATGTGTCTATTACTATTTATCGGTTTGCATGAATGCGAGGCGTCCGCCGTAGGTCTCGCGTAAGTTGTCAGGCGTGAACGTTTCATCAACGGGACCACTGGCAATGCGACGAATGTTCAATAACATCACCCAGTCGAAATAGTCGGTTACAGTTTGCAGATCGTGATGCACCACGACAACCGTTTTGCCATTTGCTCTCAGTTCTTGAAGGAGCGTCACGATCGCGCGCTCCGTAGTAGCATCTACACCTTGAAAGGGTTCATCCATTAAGTAGACGGTGGCATCTTGAACAAGTGCACGTGCGAGGAACACACGTTGCTGTTGCCCACCAGAGAGCTGACTGATTTGTCGGGTAGCGTATGCCTCCATGCCGACCTTCTCTAACGCCTGCATGGCCAGGTCTCGCTCCCGTCTTCCGGATCGTCGCACCCATCCGAGGGCACCGTAACGTCCCATCATCACAACATCTAATACATTTGTCGGAAAATCCCAATCCACACTGCCGCGCTGTGGAACATAACCGACAATCCGCCGTTGTGCCTCGTAAGGTTTGTCATAAATTAAGACCTTACCAGCCGCAGGACGGACTAATCCCAATATCGCTTTGATTAACGTCGTTTTACCGGCACCGTTGGGACCGACGATTGACAAAAGCACCCCAGGTGGCACATCAAGATCAATATCCCATAGAACGGGTTTATCCTGATAAGCCACTGTCAAATCAGTGACTTCAATGGCTTTCGATCCAGCCGTTTCCATGCCGACTACTCTCCTGTAGGAGCGGTTTGTGACCCCGATTCTCCCGTCAAGGCATTCACAATCGTATCAATATTGTGGCGAACCATGCCGATATAGGTGCCTTCTGGTGTGCCTTCGCTTCCCATAGCATCTGAGAAAAGCTCACCACCGATTTCCACATTGAACCCTTTCGATTGCACAGCAGCTTTCACTGCTTCAAGGCTCCGAGACGAGACAGACGATTCCACAAAAATGGCGGGAATACGCCGATCTGCGATAAAATTCGCTAATTCTTGGACATCAGCAATACCTGCCTCTGTTGCGGTGCTAATCCCTTGTAAACCCCGGACTTCAAACCCGTATGCTTTACCGAAGTAGTTAAAAGCATCGTGGGCTGTTACCAACACCCGCTGCGCTGAAGGCACGCGCGCCGCCTGCGTTTCCACATATTGATGAAGTTCCCCAAGCTTCGCGAGGTAGCGTTCGGCATTGCTCCAATACATCAGCGTATGGTCTGGGTCATATTCACTCAGTGTATCGCGAACTTTTCCTACAGTTTTCATCCAGAGCGTCACGTCAAACCATAAGTGTGGATCATATTGCCCCTCAAATTCTGGAGGCTTTAAGAGTTGATCTCGATCCACCGATTCCGACACGGCAACTGCTTTCGTATCTCCAGACATCTTTGCGAGAATATCCCCCATTTTAGATTCAAGGTGCAATCCGTTATAGAAAATGATGTGTGCAGAACTGAGCCTTTGGACATCCTTAGCGGTCGGTTTATAGAGGTGTGGGTCTATCCCAGGCCCCATCATTCCTACGACATCAACGCGGTCGCCACCAACGTTTCTAACAACGTCCGTAATCATACCGATCGTCGTGACGACGCTGAGTTTATCTACTGTGGATGCATCAGGCTGTCTTTTCGGATCACATCCAGTTCCTATAAGCATGACTATTAAACAAAATGAAATGTATATTTTCTGCATAATTCTAATTTCCAAAGAAAAAGCGTTCCAATAACTCGCCGACGAGATAACCAACACCAGCAACACCGAGTCCTACAACAAACATGTCAATACCACTCCGAAACAGCCCGCGTCCCGTGAAAAAACTCCGTGCCGCACCGACAGCGAAGTGGGACATCATAGCGAGTGTGAACGAGATCCACATAGCGAGCATACCTTCCGTAAAAAGAAACGGAGCGACAGGAATGAAAGCACCAATAGCAGTCGCGAGGCCCGTAATCCATCCTTCATTGATCGGCGTTGTGTGGCTCTCACCGATCTTAAGTTCAGATTGAATTTTTTCCGCCAACGCTCTCTCCGGATCGCTCATCACCTCTTGTGCGAATTCGCGGGCTTGGTCTTTTGGCATACCGCGCGCTTCGTAGATAAGGGCAAGCTCATCCTCTTCAATGTCAGGCATCAGGCGGATCTCTTCTTTTTCAACCTCAATTTCGTGTTCATAGACCTCTTGTTCGCTTTTCGCAGCAAGGTACCCCGAAGCACCCATAGAGAGCGAATCCGCAACCGTTCCAACGATACCTGTCACAAGAATCGTGGAGACATCGGATGTCGCAGCGATAACGCCAGCGACCAACCCGAAGTTTGCCGTCAAGCCGTCGTTGAACCCGTAAACAATGTTACCGACCATACCCCCAGATTCGGTTTTGTGCCACGGTTCGTCGCTCGTGCCGGTCAGTTCTTGTAAACTTTCTGTGTGCATCGCGGACTCTTTTGCTAAAGCGAGCGCCGCCTCTTTCACGTCCGTCAACGTACTATTCCTATGAAGCGTTAAATAATCTTTGACTTCACTTGCCTCTTCTCCAAGCATCTGCGCAAGTGGGAATGCACTGTCAAACTTGCGAGCATACCACGCCATTAGACGCGCTTTCAAGGTCGGCTGCGAGTTTTTAACATTTACATCGTATAGCGCGAGCATCTCTTGCCAACGGGTTACATGTCGGTTTTCTACCTCGGCAAGTTCACTTAATATCCTTTTTCGATCGGTATCCGCTTCAAGGTCGGCGAAAACCTTATAAAGGAAACTCGCATCAATTTCGTCTTGTAAATGTTGTTTCCATACCTTACGGGTTTTAGCATCCGGTCGAGTTCGTTCTTGTTGTTCCATTTTTCGGTTCCTTTCAGCAAGATACGCGCGCCTTCAAAGCGCGCCTACACATTATCTGGGTCTTGCACTTTATCGACAAAAATTTGTTTCGCAACTTCACGACCAATAACCACCTGCTGTCCAGCTATATCAATAGTAAAGGGGCCTTCAAAAGGGGCCACCTCAATCACGCTGAACGCGGTACCCGGATACAGATTAAAACTACCGATATGTCGGAGCAATGCTGAATCGTTGTCGCTCACTTCCGCAACAACACAGGATTGACCGTCCTGCAGATCTGTCATTGGAATGGATGCCGTTCGTGTCACAACGCCGTTTTTATCGGGTATCGGGGCACCATGCGGATCGGCAGTCGGATAGCCGAGAAACTCGTCCATCCGTGCTTCCACGTCTTCCGAAATGACATGCTCCAATTTCTCGGCTTCATCGTGAACCCCATCCCACGGCACGCCGAGTGCTGTGAACAGATAAAGTTCCAATAAACGATGGTGTCGGATGATTTCGAGCGCAATCGCTTTCCCCGCATCCGTTAGCGTCACCCCCCGGTAACGTTCGTAACGCACCAGTTTCATCGTCTTCAGTTTTTTGACCATCCCTGTAGCAGACGCAGGCTTCACATCAAGGTACTCCGCTAAAATACCTGTCGAAACCTTACCGCCTTTTTCTTGTAACTTATAAATCGACTTGAGATAATCTTCTGCTGCATGTGTAAGCATTGATCTTTCCAATTCGCACCTGAGATATACAAAGCATATAGTTACACGGTGCGCTTGTAGGTGTCCCACCTACTCAGTTTTAGGCACTACGTGCCAAAATTATTAGAAATGCCAAGAAACTAATTTAGGCATGGCTAAATTATATATGATATACAGAAAATTGTCAAATTTTTAATGTTCCTTGCGGTTCGGTAAGGAGGATCGTAGTTATCAAGTCTATATCCGTTGAGCCGTCCCGACGCGATACTTAGGACTACAAACCTTGGATAAAGTAGGACTTACGCAGATTTCCGTAGGTGTTAACTATTTAGTGGTTTTTCGGTCATCGGTTAAGACTTTGTAGCAGCAGGAACAGTAGCTGCCACAGGAACTTCTTTAACTGACGACCGATAACTGATAACTGACAACTATTAAAACTCGTTGAATACTTTTACAGGTTGTCCAGATTCAATAGATTCCCAAGCCGCCACACCGACAGCAATAGATTTTGCACCATCGACCACATTCGGTGAGGGTTCCAAATCTTCCTCAAGACACTGCTGGAAATGTCGCATATACCGGATTACCGTCTGTCCGTGTCCATAAACGCTTGTGTCTATCTCAGGCGGGCAGATCACTTCAAAGGGCTCCCTGGTGGCCATTTTATCGAGCATTAATTTGACGTGTCCCTCTTTGTTGTCGGTAAAGTCCCCAATTACTGTCCCTTTACTTCCGAAGATGGAGATCTGCTGCATCGGCATCGGCGGATGGACAACATCGTAAAGCCCCATCGCTCTCGCAATCTGTCCGCTCTTAAACTTCAAGTTGAGAAAGAAATTATTCTTTATCGGGTATTCCGGTGTGAGTAAGCCTTTCGTCCCATAGGCGTGCACCTCATCTATATCACCGAGAAGACAGCGCAACAGGTCAACAGGATGCACAATACCGCCGAACATCAAATCTTGTGGTTCATGGAGGCGCCACGGCGTGAAATCATAAACCTCTCGCATGTCGTGGACATAATAGGCATCCGCCAGCATAATGTCGCCTAAATCACCGTCGTCGAGGAAGCGTTTCATCGTCAAAAACTGGAGATCAAACCGCATCGACTGCCCGACAAGGAATTTGACCTTGTGTTCACGCACCAAATCCACCAAGCGTTGTGCGTCGGCTAATGTTGTTACCATTGGCTTTGTGCAAATGACGTGTTTACCGGCTTCAATCGCTGCGACGCAGTGTTCAGCGTGCAAATGGTCTGGCGAATAGATCGCTACAACAGAAATATCATCCCGCTGCGCCAGTTCGCGGTAATCCGTCGTCCAAAAATCCACGCCGATTTGACTGGCGTAGTTCTCAAGTACATCTGCCCGCTTTGCGCAGATACCTCGGAGTTCATACTTCAGGTCAGGTACATCTTTCAAGAGCGATGCAGTTGACCCCATATTCGTCGGATTTATTCCAATAACACCTAATCCTATTGCCATTTCGTGTCTCCTCCCTGAGTCAGTTGACGTGCTGTCATTCTATCATAATTCACTTTTGCTGACAAATAGGAGATTATTTTCCTATATCTAAGCCAAGTTCTTCCGCCTTTTTGAAATCCGCCTTCGCTTCCCTTTTTTGCCCAAGCACCTCTTTCATAACCGCGCGATTGTAATAGCCTCTGGCAAAATCAGGTTTGAGATCAACGGTCTTACTGAAATCGTCAATCGCCCCGTTATAGTCATCAAGTTTTGCCTTAGCAACACCGCGCGTGTGGTAGCCGTAAGGATTCTCAGTGTCAAGTTTGATAGCCGAATCACAATCAGTTATCGCTGCTTCGTACAGGTTTCGGGCTGCTTCCATATTTTCTCGCGCTGATTCATAGTTACCCAAGCAAATTCTTGTATATCCGCGAATGATGTAGGGGTATGTATCATGCCGGTCATAACTGGTAGCCTTATCAAAGTCTTCAATTGCCGCGTCATAGTACTGCTGTGCTTCTTCTACATACCCTTGACTGATTTCAGAGAGACCCAAGGAAACCTTCACAGCCCCGCGCTCAGCGTATGAAGGAAACTTTGGATAGATACCGATGGCTTTATCAAAATCTTCAATCGCTGCCCGATAGTGCTGTTGCGCTACCGCTGTGTGCCCCTTGATAAATTCAGCGTGCCCAAGGAGGGTTTTCGCATATCCGCGCTTGGCATACGCGGAAGTATC
Organism: Candidatus Poribacteria bacterium; assembly: GCA_022394775.1. GTDB lineage: Bacteria > Poribacteria > WGA-4E > WGA-4E > WGA-3G > WGA-3G. Next base: position 66,365 of record JAGFCB010000034.1, on the reverse strand, counting down.
CTCAGGGTTAATGCCGATAGCTTTATCGAGGTCTTCAATCGCTGCACGATAGTACTGTTGCGCTACGCCTGGGGCATCTTGGTCAAATTTAGCGTGCCCAAGGAGGACTCTCGCGTACCCACGATTTGTATACTGCATGTGTATGCTTGTAGATGTAGGGTTTAATGCCATAAATTTATCAACCGCACTTATCGCACCGGCATAGTCAGCATCATAGAATTTACTGGATGCCTCACCGAGGTAGGTAAACGCACGTACGGGGTCCCTTTTCTGCCATTGTGCTAAAGGTTCTGCAGGTCCGGACTGTTTTAGTAGTCGTTTGAGTGCATTTGACGCAATGATATAACCGGCAGGGCCGTTACCGGCAACATTAATTCCAATAACTTCTCCCATAGTATTTAGCACAGGCCCACCACTGTGCCCCGGAAAGATGTCGGGTGCCACCCGAAGCCACACACTGTCAAGCCGCCCCGAAAGGACAGTGTTCTCCATGATATTGAATCTATCAGCAGGATAGCCTATATAGCCTATACAAAAAACAGTTTCACCGTGTTTAACTGCATCACTATTGCCGATAGCGAATGGTACGCCGGTGCCAGATATTTCTAAAATGACGAGATCGTTTTTGGCATCAAATGCTGTGACACCTTGAATTGTACAGTCCCCGTTATGGGTTTTCACGTGTAACGACGCAAGATCAGCAGTGGCAACAACGTGAACGTTTGTGGCAATCTTGTCATGTGACACGAAAAAACCACTACTAATCATCGTTGAATCCCGTTTTCCATAAACCACACGAACCGTAGAGGCTTTGACTCTTTCTGTATCCGAGCCTTCGGCTGCACCGAGAGGTTTCCCCGGCCCCATTGGCGTACCGCGGGGTATAGCGTATACCGGGTGCAATTCAATACGCTGCGGTGTTTGCGCACGCTGCGGTGTTTGCGCGCACGAAAAAATTATTCCGCAAGCGAGAAAACCGAGTAAAAATTGACTGATGCTTTTCATAAGTGCATTCCTTTCTGAGAGTTAAAACTCCAGTTACAAGATTAGAGGGTGCCGTTTGTTTTCTAATGTTATGTTAGTTGCAAATCGGCTTAGTTTTCTTAAGAAAATTCAAAAAGGACCATTTAGAAGGTTCGCTTATCTGAAAACGTTTGCTTTTTTAGCCAATTTTGATGTAATATTATTAACAGAAGACGCGTAGTGGAGGAACAATGGCTCAAACTGAAACGAAAGACACTGCTAACTTTGAAACGCTACAGCGACCCGAATTAAAAAAAGTATATAAATGGATTTTTGAACTCGGTGCAGCTGGGCTCGTCCTTTATTATATCTATAGTGCTGGTTTCGGTAGTGCCAGTGAGCAGTACCATCTCGGTCTTTACCTCCTTCTAACCTTCGCACTCATCGGTGTCGTTTACCGGTGCCGAAAAAATTCCCCAGTATCTCGACCATCCGTGCTGGATTTTTTGCTCATCGTAGGCAGCATTTTTACCATCGGCTATTGGATTGTAGAGTATCCGAACCTCGCCAATCGCGCAGGCAATTATAACCCACTCGATATTTTCGTAGGTGCGATCGCTATCATCATCAGTTTCGAGGTGAGCCGACGGACCGTCGGTTGGGCACTCCCTATCATTGCGGTGGTCGGTATCCTCTACGCACTTTTTGGTAGAGCTATGCCGGACGCTATTGCACATAAAGGCTTTGAACTCCGCCGGATAATCGAATACTGCTTTTTTAGCCAAGCGGGGGTCTTCGGCATCATGGCGAATGTGATGGCGACTTATGTGATCCTGTTTATCTTTTTCGGGGCGTTTCTGGAGAAATCTGGCGTAGGACAGTTCTTTATTAATCTACCGATGGCTTTAGCCGGTCGTTCGGCAGGCGGGGCAGCGAAAGTTTCAGTCATGACCTCCGGTTTTTTCGGCTCTGTTGCTGGAAGTGCGATTGCGAACACGGTCGCTACCGGAACATTCACGATCCCGTTGATGAAACGCACCGGATTTCGTCCACACGTTGCCGGGGCAGTCGAGGCTTCTGCTTCCGTAGGTGGGCAGTTCTTACCACCAGTGATGGGAGCAGGCGCGTTCCTCATAGCGGAACGGACAGGTCTACCTTACAGCAAAATCGCACTTTTATCCATTGTACCAGCAATTCTCTATTTCTTATCCGTCTGGGTGATGGTGCATTGTGAAGCGAAGAAGCAGGGGCTTGAACGGATACCAGAGACAGAAATCCCCAAATTCGGACTGCTCCTTAAAAACGGTTGGTATTACTTACTGCCGTTGTTAGCCCTCATCGGGATCTTGATCGCTGGCTATACCGCCTACAAAGCCGCATTTTTCGCGATTCTCGTTACGATCGGCGTGAGTTATTTCCGCCCAGAAACACGACTGACACCGTGGCGAATCTGGGAAGCGATGGTCAGTGGCGCGAAAAATTCGCTCGCTATCGGGGGGGCTGTCGGTACGATTGGCATCATCGTCGCTGTTATTGATTTGACAGGTTTAGGACGGATATTCCCGGAATTAGTGTTGACAGTCGCGGGGACAAACAAGGCAATCGCAATTTTACTGCTCGCTATCGCTTCGCTTGTGCTCGGAATGGGAATCCCTGTCACCGCTGCGTATCTAATTACCTCCGAACTCGCCGTGCCGATTCTAACGTCCCCGGAGATGGGTATTCCCATCATCGCGGCGCATCTGATTATCTTCTGGCTCAGCCAAGATTCCAATATCACACCGCCTGTCGCGTTAGGGGCTTATGCAGGTGCTGCAATCGCGCGTGCGGATCCGTGGAAAACGGGGTGGGCATGCTTCAAATTCGCTAAACTGCTCTATATCATGCCGTTGTTATTTGCCTACACGCACATCCTATTCACAGAAGGCACACCCGAACAATACGTACTATCTGTCGTATCTGCTATCGTAGGGACTATCATCTTCTCAATTGTGACGATGGGATACTTTGTCCGTAAAACACACTGGGCAGAGTGGATACTGCTCGCACTTGCGGCATTCCTTGCGTACATCTACAACATCTGGACATTCATTTTCGCGATAGTGCTGGTCGCAGTTGTGTATATTGTTCAGAAACGTTCAGAGTCGTAGCGGCTACCTTTACGGGGTGTCAACAATCTCTTGGAGTCGCTGGAGGAGTGCTTCGGCTGCTTGACGTTTTTCTTCTAAATTGAATTGCTCGGCTGCCTGTCCAGCGCGGAAGGTATTTCCTTGGTAATAACGTAAAAAAACAGTTCCTACCCACAATGCAGCATCTGTATAGTGTCCGTCTAATACCGCGTCAATGGCAAGAAAACCGAACGCACCGTTGAGTACAATCGCATTTAATCCACCTCGCCAATCGCCGGCATACACGTGTCCCGCACCGGGAATTATCTTCGACAATACACTCGCAATTTTGACAGATTTCTGTGGGATATTAAAAGCCGAGTCAAAGAGGGCATCAAGCCTTTCATCAGTCGTATAGTCGCGTAGGACATCGCGCGCCTCTTCCCAGCGGAATTGGTAGATATAGGCAACGGCTTGCAAGAAAAGCGCGCGACGGTAGTATTGGGCAGAAGGGTTTCGGAGTATCACTTTAATCAATTCCAGCTGCGCAAGATCGTAATTCTCGGTAGCGATGAGTGTCACTGCGAGTTCCAACTGGTATCCCGATTTTGATTCACTATCTATAGTGTAATGCGTTGCGATCCGTAGGGCATTGACCGCTTCTGTCCATAAGTCTTGTGCCCTATAGGCGAGTCCGATGTTGTAGTAGACTTCACCGACACGCGGATCGTCGGGATGAAAAAAGAGGAAGCGTTTATATTCAGTGATGGCAGCATCGTGATTGCCCTGCGCAGCGAGATGTCTGCCAAGCGATAATGGGAGTTCTTCCGCTACTGCCATAAAACTGCAGAAGAGTAAAAGGGCCCCGATTAATAAAAAGGCTATAAACTTGTTCAAAATCTTATACACTTGACATTGAATTTCTAAGTTCATCAAGAGACATTCAACTCGACTTTGGTATGCCTATATTGCAGGCATCGGTTGATAGCAATCCGATACAACCACGTTCCGAATGCTGTTTGACCTTGAAACGCTTTAATGTGTTGGCGGGTGTCTGAGAACGTCGCGTGTGTCGCACCTTCAGCATCTCTCGGATTGCCAAGCATTCGGTAAGCGACCTCATAAACCATAGGACGATGGCGTTTGACCAACACCTCAAATGCTTCCTTATCACCGGCTGCCGCTTTCTGGACGTAAACATCATCGGGGATCATAACGTTCACCTTATTAAGATATAGTGTTGTTGGTAGTATATAGCCGGACAATTGATTTGTCAATCTATTTGCTCAAGAACGGGAACCCACGCTACACGCACGAACCTTTTGCAGACTGATGTGTCTAAATTGTATAATAAATAATAAACTCCAATATGGCATGTCGCTTTTGAGCTGCGTGCTTCTACCATAAAAGAAAGAGAACACCGACCATGAAAACAGACACAGCGAAACAACCGGAAACCTTCGTTAATACACGCATGAAAGCACTCTTTGTCGCACAAGACGATAAACCTACCACATTAAGAGAAATCAATCTCGCACGCCTCACGCCATTCCAACGCGGATTGCTCGTTACAGATGGAACGGTTACCCGATTCATCGAGGCATATACGCTCATGCCAGTAGAAGTTGTCCTGCTACAACAGACGAAACAGACGCTATCTGCCGAACACTTATGGCTCCAACTACCCGCTGGCGAAGAGGTCATCTCACGGCAGGTGGTACTCCAAACCCACGCACCGGATAAGTCTCCTACGATAACGCATACCTACGCAGATTCACTAATTGTACCGAAACGCCTGTCGCAAAGCGTATTGGACGGGTTAGAATCCAATAAACAGGGATTAGGTGGACTTTTACGACACAGCGGTTTAGAGACTCGACGTGAGCTGCTCTGGTGCGGTATAGAAACCCTAACTGAGCTGCCCTCTACTATCGCACACCTTGAAGGCAAGACGTTTGTGAGTCGGGCGTATCGGGTGTTCTGGGATCAAGAACCGCTTATGCTGATTAACGAGAAGTTTCCGCTGTGATAGTTATCAGTTGCCTTGCAGTGAGAGCAGGATTATCGCTTACACGCTGCAAGATAAACCTCAAGCGAAAACTCTTCCCGTAAAACTTCTGCGAAACGGAGAACAGATCGAGGTGGAACTCTCGCTTGAATGATTAAGAAAAAACAGGGAATACGCAGGTTCCCCAACTACGAATTCCCCGTTGTATCGAATTAAGAGGTGCGGTAGATGAAATTCTTAGCACCGCTCTAATTCAATACGCCCATTATACCACGTATGATCGAAACTGTATAACAAAAATTTCAAAGGATTTTCATGTTCCGCAAAATTCTAATTATATTCCCTATAATGCTCATATCGGGTATGCTTGTATTTACACACAATATTTTCGATGCGCCTACCGTTAATGCAGAAAAAACAGACGGGATTGCTGAAATATCTACAAAACCTTCAATCGTGGTGCTGGCGACTGCTATGAAAAGTTTTCGTGCATCGCTGAGCAGCAAACTCCTTGTTGATGCTTCTTTTCCACTCGGACATAAAGAATCGTATTCGTGGACGAATACACCACCTGGTAGAGACGGCGATCGCGGCGGTATCCGTTTCGGTGAACTATCCGAAGACCAATTAAACCTTTTCTATGAAATCCTAAACGCCTTCTTGAGCGACGACGGTTATACCAAAGTTTCGCTCATCACAAAAGACGTTGAAACATATCTCAGTACAATCAGACCCGGTTTCTGGGACACAAATTATTATCATATAGCCTTATTTGGAAACCCTGAGACAGACGGCTCTTGGGGTTTCCAGTTAGACGGACATCACTTAGCACTCAACTTTTTAGTGCATGGCGACGAAGTCTCAATTGTCCCTGCCTTTATCGGCACTGAACCGGCGACTATCAATAGTACTGTTGTACTTGATAGAGAAAGAGCCAACGCCTTTGCGGTAATGCATAGCCTTGACGCAGACCAGCGAGAAAAAGCCGTTCAAACAGGTCGCCGTAGACTCCAAGTCGGTCCCGGGAGATCAACAGATACTTTCCTGGACCACGATTATTCTAATTTCGTCGGTGTCGGTCTGAAGGCTTCTGAGATGAACGATACCCAGAAACAGAACCTTCGGAATCTCATCAAAACTTACGTCTATAACCTTGAAACCGAGTTCGCCGACATCTGGATGGCGGACATTGATATCGGTTTCGACGACACTTATTTCGTCTGGATTGGTGGGACGACTACCAACGATCCGATTTACTACCGCGTTTTCAACCCAGCTGTCTGGATTGAATTTAACAACGAAGGTCGTGTCGGTGGACGTGGCGGTGGTTTAGACCACATCCATACCATTACCCGATCACCGAACGGAAAAGACTACGGTATCTTTGCCTTAAATCATGGTCCCAAAACACTACAGGAGCACTACGCTTCTGCTGATCATCACAAAACAATCCTTCAATTGCTGGATTACCACATCCTTCATTTACCAAAGTAAAAAAATATGGAGGGGCACTTGTCTATGATGTCACACTTTAATATTGATTTTGAATTTTGGGGACGTTGGCGAACAGTGAAAATTTTGACGCTGTTATGGATGTGTATGTTATCCGTTTCTATCGGTGTTGACGCGCAGACCGAACGAGAATTGCCACGCATGTCAGCACACCGGATTTCTGAGGAAATCAAGATTGATGGCGTGCTTGACGAACCCGTTTGGCAAAGCGTCCAACCGATCCGTCAATTATACCAGATTACACCCAACCAAGGCGATCCAGCGACAGAACAGTCTGAAGTGCGCATTCTTTACGACGACAAAAAGTTGTACTTCGGATTCATCTTTTTCGATTCAGAGATGGACAAGATTGTCGCTAACGATATGCGTCGAGACTCCTCCGGTTTACGTTCCAACGATTACGGTTTTCTACTGCTCGACACCTACAATGACCGCCGAAATGCAGTCTTCTTCCGCTTCACCCCGGTAGGTGGTATGGAAGACACGGCGGTCTCCAACAGCGGTGGGAGCCTTAATACAAGTTGGAATATTGTTTGGGAGTGCCGGTGCAGAATCAACGCAGATAATTGGACAGTGGAAATCGCAATTCCATTTAGCCAACTCCGTTTTGAACGCAGCGGCTCAATGGACTGGGGGTTAAATTTCGGGCGCGAAATTGCACGTAAACGGGAAATCGCGGCGTGGAATGAGGCTCCCAAAACCTACGGCGGACTCGCAAAATATCGCACCGCTTATTTCGGCACCCTTGAAGGGTTAGAAGGTATCTCTCCGTCAAGACATCTCGAATTGCTCCCCTACATATTACCCGGAGCAAGTTACAAGGCACCAACAGAGGAAATGACCGGCATAACGCCTGAGAATGGTTTAGACATAAAGGACGGCTCAGTTCAGATCCGTCGCGATAACGCGTTCGCGTCTCTTAAAGGCGGAATTGATCTTAAGTACGGTGTAACCCCGAATCTGACTGCTGACCTGACCTTTAACACCGACTTCGCTCAAGTAGAAGCAGATCAGGAACAGGTAAACCTCACCCGTTTTAGTCTGTTTTTCCCAGAGCAGCGTCCATTTTTCTTGGAAGGCGCAAGTATTTTTGATGTCGGGATCCCGCGTCCGAGTTTCCGTAGACCTCCACCCGTGCTACTTTTTTATAGTCGGCGTGTTGGACTTGCAGAAGGACGCGCAATCCCCATTCTTGGTGGTGGCAAAATGACAGGGAAAATAGGTCCCTATGGCATAGGGGTTCTGAACGTGTTAACCAACAAATTCCAAGATGATGAAACAGAAACACTTGAAGAAGACTTGTTCAGTGAACCTCGCACGAATTACTCCGTAGTTCGGGTGAACCGAGACATCTTAGAAGGGTCAACCGTCGGTGGAATCGTCATTAATAAACAAGATACCGACGCATACAACCGCACAGCGGGATTTGACTTTGCCTACCGTCCGACGCGAGAAATTAATATTGATGGATTGTGGTCACGCACCTTTGAAGCGGATGTGACCGGAAATAGTAATGCTTTCTTTGTCGGTGGCGATTGGCGGACGAACCTGTTTCGACTTAACACTTCATATACGGACATCGGCGCGGACTTTAACCCCGGAGTCGGGTTTGTTCAACGAACAGACGTTCGCCGTTTTCGCAGTGGCGGCAGTTACACGCCGTGGCCCGAAAAATTTGGCATTCGTGAGGTTCAGATTGGACCCGAAATCGACCTGGTGCTGACACAACGGAACGAATTGGAAACCCAGGAGATAACCTTTGATACACAATTTGAATTTGTAACAGGCGATGACTTCGGGTTCCAAGTCAAGAATACAATTGAGCATTTAGATGTCGGATTTGCCCTCCAAGACGGAGAAATTCCAGAAGGGGACTACAATTTTACATCGTTTCAAACATCATTTCGTACCAGCAGCAGCCGGATGATCGGCGCACGACTGCAAGTGGAATTCGGTGAGTTTTATAGCGGCACGAGACGCGGCTTTTTAATAGACGCTACCGCCAGACCAAATGCCAAGCTAAGTATAGAACCCTTCATCGAATTCAATCGAATTACGCTACCCGATGATGCATTTGATGCCAATGCCTTTGGCGGACGTATCAGTTACTCTTTTTCTACGACACTTTTCACGAAGTTGTTTACGCAATGGAGTACCGATAGAGACGTGCTCTCCGCCAACTTTTTGGTGAACTACATCTATCGTCCCGGTAGCGATTTCTATCTCGTTTTTGATCAAAATTACGACACCCGTGACGGTGGTATCAAACTTCTCGGTTGGACCGTCGTCGGAAAAATGACGTACTGGTGGAACCCATAACACTTTCCAAATAGGAGGAAATTCTTTTTTGATGAAAAGAAAATTTACAATAAAATCAAATAAATCCTTATTTTTTAATTCGGGCTGGCTGTTCGCCGTCCTACTCACTTTCTATTCAACACATGACGCTACAGCTGAAGATTGGAGCCAAAAAGCGGATATGCCAATTCCGAGGTTGTTTTTCTCTGTAACGACTGCTGACAGCCAACTCTACACTATAGGTGGTATGCTCGCTGAACCTGTTGATTTTGTTGAGGTTTACGACCCAGATACAGACAAATGGGTTCAGAAAGCGAGTCTGCCAGCAGCACGTGCGGGAATCGTAACCTGTGTCGTTAATAAAAAAATCTACGCTATCGGTGGATGGAGCGCGCAAGCACCAGCCCTTGGAACTGTTGAAGAGTATAATCCAGCAACCGACAAATGGACCCAAAAAGCAGATATGCCGACACCTCGCTCCTTTTTCACAGCGACGGCTGTGGACGGTAAGATTTACGCTATCGGTGGTGTCGCGCAGAATGTTGGACCTGTGTTGCCCATTGTTGAAGAATATGATCCATCGACTGATACTTGGACGCAAAAGGCAGATATGCCGACACCGGTTTCAGGGATGGCAGCCGCGAGCATTGATGGGAAAATATATCTCATTGGTGGGACACCTGCTGTGCAAGGCCCTGTCCTTAAAACGGTTCAGGTATACGACCCAAGTGCAAACACATGGATAGAGAAAGCAGATATGCCGACACCTCGAACTGCTTTAGCACTCGGCGTAGTCGGTGGAAAAATTTATGCCATTGGTGGGACATCCGTCGTACAAGGTCCTGGACTCACAACCGTTGAAATATACAACCCCGATACCGATGCCTGGACAGAAAGTCCAGAGATGCCAACAGGAAGAGTTTTCCTCGGCGTTGGCACTATTGCAAACAAAATCTATGCCGTTGGCGGTGTTGCTGAAGGATTGGGACCCGCGATTCTGCCGACCGTTGAGCAATTCGCTCCGACAGGGCTGAGCGTAGAAGCCTCGGATAAATCTTTCACAATCTGGGGACAGATTAAGACAGCGGATTAACAAACGAAGAGACAGAGGCGGGGTTTCAAACCCTGAAGAAACCCCCAAGCAAAAACCCTGCAGTCGAAGCTGCATAAGTCCTAATTATTTTAGATGCTTGAATGGTGAAGATTTTTTTACAATTTTAGCCATTGACGTACAGCGTCTTTAACCTCAAAACCTACCGCGCCCACGGTCTCGCCTGCTTGATTGAAAGTTTGCCGTCACTTGTAACCTTGAACTCAATCTCCATAGCGAACTCTGGTGTCTCGGCAGCAGCACCATACAACTGACCGAATTTGTTATGTATCATTGCGAGATAACCGCTGAGTTCACGCAGGTAGGCATCCGTCAGGATCCGTTTATTATCCGTCGTTCGATTAGAAATTTTCACAACTCTATAGTTACCACTGTCCCACCAATCCATGAGAATCTCTTCTGGAACAGATTGGTCTTCAGGGTTCGTCACGAGATCTTCACCGACCTGCGTATTGAGATAATAATTCCCGATCGTCTGATAAACAACATCATCGGTTACAGCCACACCGTTTGCCAATTCGCTTCCAAAATTGGGATGGACAAGCACCCCCATGGCTGTAGCGAGGTGGTCAATGCGATAGAAATCACGCGCCTCAAAAGCCCGGAAATTCCAAAGACTTGCATACACCTGTTTAATTGATTTCGATAAATGCCCTTCGTCAGGATGGTGCGTGAAGGAATCGTATAAACCCGCACCACTGAAGCCGGGTAGATCCTCGTTATTTGTGCTGGAGCGGCATCGGAGGGATGTGCCTTCTGCAAAGGTGCTTTGTAGCTCCGAAAGCGCGTCCATCATCCAAGCTGGCATTTCACCCTTTTTAATCTCTGCCCGAAACTTTTTCAGTTCCGTCTCCTTTGTATCATGGTCATTTTGGAACCCCGGATCTTCGAGTAAACTCTCAATCCTCTCATAGAGGCCGTTGTGTGTCATGAATTCATCATAGAAATAGAAAGGGATACCAAACCCATCTGGCACGACGCTTTCAGGAAACCCGAATGTGCGCAGGGTCGCCACATTAGCGGTTTTGACACCAAAGCCTGATGCATCTGCGAAGCGGATACTATCAAGCGGCAGAATTTTTGTTAGAGAGAGATCGCTTTTAGGTTTCTGTGCCTTCGCTGGACGTAAATCCGCAAAATGTTTCTCTACCTCTTTAAGTGTCGCTTCCCTAATTTCAAAGCCATCAGCGTTGACTTCATAGTAGACGTACTTACCGATGAGCGGTGCAATCTCTTTGTTTTTCCATGCCTCAGCGATAAAAGCGTTAGGGACTTTATCTTGAATAGCACGGAGGTTCACATGCGAAAGCGGTGTCTGTCGAACCCCTGTGATAACGCCAGCGACCCGCGGCATCTCATTTGGTAAGGTTTTGCAGATGACGATGTCCCGAACCGCAGGACGTTCATCCGCCTTCAATACACGCAGCCGACCGTATGACGCTGCCTGATTCAGTGGAAGGTAACCGATATTGGCATAGAGATCGTCTTCAAAATAGACCGGAAACTCCGCCGCGTCATAGAGTGCCTTTTCTTCATTATAAATACCGATTGCACCCCATAGTGGGCAGTAACCGAGCCGATTCTTTAGTATCGGCATTTTTGCCACGAGCAAGTCATGCGCGAGTTTAATTTCTTCAAATGGAAAAGCATCGTTTGGATTAAACTCAAAAGTATAGACACCGGGTTCACTATTCGGAGCCACAGAAAGTGGACGATAACTCAATACACCCCGCATCTGACCTTGTCCACGTCCTAATCCTGCAGCTCGCATGAAACTGCCATGAGAGCGATGTGTCTCCGTATTCATAAAATAAAGTTGTGGATTTTCGGTATGTGTCTTCTCAATCTGAAACTTTACAAATTCTATGCCTGTCAACTGGGTATCAATACGGACATCTGTGCCTTGATATGAGAGTTTCTTAAAAGTCTCGCGATTAGGAACCGTAGCGGCACCATCCTTGAATTCGACCTGCTCTGGGTCTAAGCGTGGTCCTGTAGGTTCTCTCGAACCGCGTCCTCTACCGAACCCACCTCTTCTGCGTGATCTATCTTGTTGCCCATTTTGCATCTCACGAATTTCTTGTGGACTGAACTTGTTCCCCCTTGCGGCTTCAAGTCGCATCACTCTAAACATGAGTTGCTGTTCAGTTTCACTAAGTTCACTGTTTTGGTCAATGTCAAACCGTTTTTCAGCCGCTGAAAGCTCTTCATTTTCGGACCAAGCCGTTAAGGCAACGATCGTCGAAAACAGCAAGACACAAGCGGAAAGTGCTAAGATAAAATGTTTCTGTTTCATTGGAGTCCTCATTAAGGGTTGAAAAATTTTGGATAATTCTTTTGTTAGATTAGGCAAATGAAGACTCAATTTGTTCAAAAAAACGCGTCTATTTCACGACAGTGGTTTCTTCTGTTCAACGGTATTACTCACAAATCAAAGGGGATGTTTTTATGATGAAACCCAATATTCACCAGCCGGAAGGCGATGAAACATTGGGTTTCGTTGGGATGTTCGAGGTATTAACTACTTTGGAAATCTGGATTTCTGTGCGAAATAAGATCGGTTTTGACGTTCCGTTTCTGATTACCGCTTCGATTTCAACTTTGCCCAAGTCGTGGCAAGTTTCGCTTGCGGAGAAACCGAGGCAAAACCGAGGACAACAGATAATCCACTCTCTGCAATCGCTTTCATATCATCATCTGAAAGTGCGACATTGAAAAATGCAATCTCATCGATATGCCCCGTGAAAGCCTCTTGCTTGTCGTCCCTTGAGCCGATAAACTTAGCACCTGTTTTAAACGGACCCGCGGCAGCGTTAGACGCTTCCTCCTCACCATCAATATAGACCTTCACTTCTTTACCGTCATAAGTCCCGCCAATGTAATGCCATTTATCATCGTTCAATAGGCTTTTAGACCACGTATTATGCGGAATCGGTTGCGCACACTGCCCAGCAAAATTTAATTTGTGATCCTTGAGTGTTAAGATAACGTCACCACAGGGACCTACGATGATGTCAGACCATGCAGGAGCTGCAGGTGTTCTAATCAAAGCGACGATCGATACTTTATCCTCATAGTCAGCAAAATCACCGACAGCGACATGCGCGCCATCCTCGAATTTTAAGGATTCGCCGAACTCGCCCGCGTCCCATTTAGCACCAACAATCTCGCCATCATTGCCATTTTTGGAAGAATCTTTTGCTGTGCCACCTTTACCTTCATCAAAGAACCATATCCCCAAAGCCGCGTCCGCATCGAGCTTGGCAAAACCCAGATTAGGGATTACAAAACTAATGCAGATTAGTATTCCGCATACCAAAATCGCTTTCTCTAATTGGATGACTCTCATTTTATACCTCCATTTGAAAAGTTAGAGCGCACTTATATTTCAGATTCTATAACGAGATAGCTAACACTTTTTGCTGCCATCTCAATTGGGATCTCAATGTTGTAATTTTGATCAATTTCGTACCGTTTAGGTTCGCCTTCTTTTTCACGAATTTTAGCAATCTCAGACAAGCCAGTATAATAGACAGGTAATTTCAAAGTGGTCTGTTGCACCCGCCGCGTTGGGTTATAGAGCATCGCTAATCCACACGGGTTGATCAGCGAGTTCGCGTGGAGCACACAGTCGATGGAACGTCCATCTGGGCGGCGCACATGAATCAGGTCAGATTCCAATATCGGGCGATACTTTTTGTAGAAGTCAACCCATTTCTTAACGACCGCTTTCGTCTGTTCGGTATCAAAAAGCCGAGGACCGCGATAGCACGCAATCACACCACTGCCGAAATTCTGTGCGAGATGTGATTCGTAGTCATCAAGATGCTCGCAAAGCGGTTCAAATGTTGCGGCTTGTCCACCACCGTGATACTCCACCAAGGGGACGAACATCCAGCCCATACTTGGTGTCTTTTGATATGTCCCATCGTAAATATTCTGACGCGCAATTAGAATTTGCCGCTCGCGCGGTAGGCTGAAATTCGTTTCACGATACCCCATACCGCATTTGTTTGAACCGTTGAGGTAATAATTATCTGGCGAATTGATATAGATACCACGTTTTCGGCATTCGTGATAAAAATGGACGCACGCTTCCCATTGGCGCAACTGCGAATCTGCCAAACCGTTATGGTGTTCGTGTGTTGTTGAAGCGCAGACATCACCATGATAAGGACCATCCGTCTCTATGATATCCATCCCAGTTGCATCCATGAAATTCAGCACACGTTGGACATAACCGTCTCCCCATTGGCTTGCCAGACAAGCACTCTGTCCAAACCGACTACCGGGTTGCCCGGTGTCTGGGTCGATACAGTTGAAGTCTTCACCTACACCTCGCGACGCACACATGAGCGTATAACCGCCGAGTTGAATACCTTTTTGATGCGCGTAATCCGCCAACCCCTTCATTGTGGCAACATATTCTGGGTCTTCACTCTCAACATTGAATCCGCTCCCAAAGGTCATAATCACCATTTCAAATCCGACTTCGGCACACTGATCGATCGCCAGACGGACAGCATCCGGATCGGCACTCCGAACGTGCATGAGGATTGGATTCTCTGTGACCTGTGGTGCGACGGTGCGATACATCTTGCGGCATGCGAGTCCTTTTCGATCGCGATCATCACTATCCTGCAGAATCTCGAAGGTCCGGAAACTTTTGAAAGTCTCGTCGGGTTGCAGAAGTACCCCCGGACCGAGTGGGTAGTGGCTTGTCATCAATAACGGCATCTGATAGCGATAATCGACTTGGGTCTTGTAATCGACATCGGGTCCCCACTGTGTCGTTTCCATACCACTGAAGGCATAATCGCTTTCGACATGTAGCCGATGCTTTTCCTGCTCATTGACTGCAAGAATTTCACAATTTAAGGCATCCAATTGAATCGGTCTTTGACTCTCATTATGAACAGTAATCCATTTGGACAATACCGGAATGCCTTGGTAGAGTTCATAATGCACACACACCTGAACGGAGTCAAGGGATGGCGGTGGTGCGAACACAACCGTCAGTGTTACACCCTCTGGCGGATACACTGATGATGTCGTAGAACGTCTGTGTACCCACGGATACGAGGCTTCAGGTTCACCGACTCGATATTCGCGAAATTGGAATGCGTTTTCGTCACTCGTCAAGTCCGCAATCCAATCCGAATCAAGATAGGCGTAGTCGGGTTGTCCTTTCAAGCCACCTACCTCAAATGGGTGTCCGTTAATCGTAAGCACTGCCTCCGGTTTGATGCCACGAAGTAGACTGCTACCCGTAATTTGATTGGTATAATCAACCGTTGCGAAATTCGGTGAAGTGACGAATGTGCGCTGAATGAGCCCATTATCAAGGATAAGCCGATTGTCCCTTTCTTCAACTGAAGCGGGCTGACGTAATGGCTGAACCAACCAATCATTTTGTTGTGATGTGTATTGCATGTGAAATCCTTATTCTATAATATCCAAAGTTTGGATATCTGAAACTTATGCTAAAGATTATATCGGTATATCATCAAACGCAAGAAAAAGTCCTCAATTTTGTGGAATAATGATACAATATCTATAGAGAACTCTTGTGTGAGGGTTTAGGTTACCTCATTATACCAAATGGATGCGCTTTCTACCATATTTTTATGCAAATTACATTAGGATCGACGACGAAGAGGATATTCAAATGCCTTATCAACCGCTTGCCGAAGTCCGAAAAACGCTCCGTGTAAAGTGGTATCGGAGTAAAATAGATCCTACCACCTTGCGGAACCTATCAAAACGGAGCGACTTGCAAGGCTGGTTTCAGGCGGCTGGGCATCTCCTCCTCTGGCTATTGACGGGTAGTATGGTCTACCTCTTTTGGTCGCAAGCGACGTGGATCGGCTTTTTCATTGCACTATTTGTGCATGGCACGGTCGCCAGTTTTTTCAAAGGGACAGCCAATCACGAATTGGGACACGGCACAGTATTTCGGACCAAGTGGCTGAACAAGTTTTTTCTTTTTCTCTTCAGCCTCATCAGTTGGTGGGATCACTTTGACTATGCCAGTAGCCATACCTACCATCATCGTTACACTTTGTACCCTGAAGGGGATCGAGAAAACCTTCTGCCGTTAGAACCTAAGTTAGGGTCCCTGTTCGTGCTTCAACTCTTTACCATAAATTTGCTCACGCAACCCGGACGCACCTTTAGCAAAGGCGGATTTATTGCTGCTGTTATCCGCACCATCCGTAGTGCCTTTGGCAAAGAAGGCTCGTCAGATATTCCGAGTCAAGAGTGGTTGGCAGCATTACATTCCGACCAACCGGAAGAGCATAAAAATTCGATGTGGTGGTCTCAGGTTCTACTCCTCTTTCACGGCACCTTATTTGTCGTTTCACTCGCCACAGGCTATTGGGTTTTTCCGCTCGTCATCACTGCCAGCGCATTCATTGCAAACTGGGGCTCTTACGTCGTTTCTATGCCTCAACATTGTGGTCTAAAGGAAAATGACCCAGACTTCCGTAAATGCGCACGCTCAATCAAACTCAATCCCTTGGCTGAGTTTTTATATTGGCGTATGAATTGGCACATTGAACACCACATGTTTGCAGGCGTGCCTTGCTATAATTTGAGAAAATTGCATCATCTAATTGCCGATGATATGCCCGAACCACGGACGCTTTTAGGAGCATGGCGAGAAATGCGAGAAACCTGGCAACAACAGAAAACCGATCCTGACTACTTTTTTGATACGCCGCTCCCGCCAACGGCTAAACATATTCGCTCCGAAGCACCTGATACCCTGGAAAGTTCTATTGGGGAATTGGCTCCTAAAGGATTAAAATAAGGAAAATTTTATCATGAAAAATGTTACAATCATGACCTGTTGGGCAATGCTAATTGTCTTGCTAATATCTGCTGAAAGCCTGCTTGGTATTGCCCAAGATGAACACACCGTCCTGCTCTATACCTTTGAATCGGGAGCAGGGAAGACCGTCAAAGACCTTTCTGGAAACGGAAATGATGGTGAACTCATGGGACCGAAATGGGGTGAAGGTAACCCAGGCGGTGGACTCGTCTTCGCTGGAAACGGCCCCAGAGATTTTGTGGAAATCCCTGACAGCGAGAGTTTAGATTTAGTTGAAGGACTTACCGTGGAGATGTGGATGTACCTTGAGGCGTGGTCAACGGCTGGTGGGACCGGTGCCACTAAGGAGACAACATACAAAGTGGGACCTCGAAACGACAAGAAAGTTTTGATCCGAATGACCACAGATGCGCTCGCATGGGGTGCCGCAGTCGTTGCCAGTAAAACAGACGTACCGTTGCGAAAATGGGTGCATATCGCTGGCACTTACGACGGAAAATCCGGTGAAGGCAAGATTTATATTGACGGTGTGTTAGATGCAGAAGGCAAGATCGGCGGCAATATCACCCCAAACGACGATGTCTTATGGCTCGGACGCGGTGCCGGACCGTTCTTGGAAGGACGGATGGACGAAGTCCGTATCTCTAACATCGCACGCTCCGAACAAGAGATTAAGGAATTGATGAACAAAGGCATTGAAGGCGTCTTAGCAGTCCGACCACAGGATAAGTTAGCAACAACATGGGGGACACTAAAATCGAATCTCGCGCAATAGCAGCGAAAATATTTCGGGTTAAATGTCTAATCTTGCTTCTCGTGTTCAGTGCAATAGCAGTTATCGCTGAGGAAGCAGATAGAGGTTACCCTTCTATCTTTCAAGCATGGAACGGCGTTGAAAATCGACCTAAAGTGAGTGAACCGCATCGACTTACGCTACATGATCTCGCCTTTGCCCACCCGTATGCCCTCTTAGGAATTTCGTGGAATATCTCCGAAGCGCAGCCCTATGCTGGACTCGCAACGGCATTGAATCCGAGCCAACTTAAAGCAGCACAGCAAAGAAAACAACAACTTCTATCCTTAAATCCGAATCTCTTACTGCTCGTTGAAATCCGATGTAGAGATGCAAAATATCTCTCGCGTGAAAATGAAAATCAAGTGGAGAATTGGTGGGCAGTCGGCTTTTACCCACCAAATTCACCTTATTGGCTGAAAGATAGTAATGGCAAACCTGTCGTCGGTTGGGGCGAAGACACAAACGGCAACGGACAGATTGATGAAAACGATAGAGTCCTTAGTTATCTCATAGACTTCACGAATCCAGAGATGCAGAATCTAATGATCAATCAAGCCGTTGCATTGGAGAGGTCCGGTCTTTTTGACGGAATTATGTTGGATTGGTGGAACGAGGATTATGCGACCAGTTCAGTCGGGGTTGATGACTGGTCAGCAACAATTCTCACATCCACTGCTGAATTAGAGGCAAGATTAACGATCTTGCGCAAAATACGAGAGCAAGTTGACGACGATTTTCTAATCCTGGTCAACGCGAATATGCGTCAGATTCCAAAATCCGCACCCTATGTGAATGGTATCTACATGGAATGTTATAAACCGGAGTATAACGAAGGATATAACCTCGATCAGATTCTACAGATGGAAAAGACTTTACTGTGGGCAGAGCAGCACTTGAAAGAGCCGCGTATCAACTGCTTAGAAGGCTGGCGCGTCGTAACAGATTATATGGTAGACTTAAACACACGAGTTGCGGAGCGAAACAACCCGGAAAACCAGCAGTGGATGCGCATGATTACTACACTGAGCCTAACACATTCGGACGGGTATGTGCTTTTTGGTGACGACAACGCCATACCCGTCCCTGATCATCTACACAACTGGTATGATTTCTGGAATGCTGATTTGGGACAACCTATCCAAGAGAAAGCACGCCAATATCAAGGTCTCGCAGGACTCTTTATCCGTGAATTTGAAAACGGTTGGGTGGTGTATAACCGTAGTGGTACCACAAGAACTGTTACTTTTGACGCGCCTGTTATAGGTATCAACAGTGGTAAACGTCATTCGCGTTATGAGATTCCGGACTTTGATGGAGAGATTTTCCTGAAGCCCCTGACAGATTGAGCTACTGCTATGCTTCCGACTGTTTTTCCTTCATCCGTTTAACGGCATCCAATTTCGCCTGTTGCCAACCAGTCCAGTTTTTCTCACCTTCATACCGAACGACATCGTGGATTGTTGCGCGTGGTTGGTAGGTAATGTAGTTGCCAGTATGCCATGCGAGGTTACGGTAAACCATAAAATCTCCGGGTCCCAGATGCACTTGAACTGCTCCCGGGAACTGCTTACAATGCTCTAAGCAGTATCGCTCAGCCTCAGCATTGGATTGTCCTTCAGCAGGTTTCCGTAGTTTCGGATCCTTTGTGGATTGTACTTCGCCGGGCATGTCCCACTGGCGAAGATGACTACCCGGAACGAACCACGTACAGGAATCGGCGTAAATGGCACAGTTGACCTGATTAAAGTGGCGTAGATCATACCAGACTTCTGCTAACTTCGCATTGACAGTCTCATCGCGGGCTTCAAGTGGGACCTCAACAACGCCATCTCGATGCCAACCAATGTGCCACGGGTATTCAAGTGGTTCAACGAGGAGTCCCATGATGTCAACGTGACCATGGGTGTAATCAGTACCGAGTAATTTTTCGATGGCATCGCGGAGTTCTGGTAATTCTGTATAGTCGTAAAAAGGTTTTAGGTCTAACTCGTCACCATAATTGGATAGCGGTTGAATCCGTTGCGTTTGCGGTCCGTTGCGTTTATGTGCCAGATCACGCGCTTTCTCTGCCTCGCGCCGCAAATCGGTGAGCATTGAGGGTGGAACGATGCCACGAAAAATCAGGTAACCCTGCGAGAGGTACTCATTTACCATTGAATCCTGAAATTGAAATCCCATTGTGTCCTATATCTCCTATTTATAGTAATAGGCACACTCCACTGTGCCGTCCACAAGTTTTGCGTGTACCGCTGTGGTTATCGGAGTTACCCAGTTTAATCATATCAAAACAAAACAATTATTGTGTCACACACTATTATTTTCCGTGCTCATCTTCTGACAAATTATAGGTTGCCATCCCAATTGCGTGATCTTCTCTCAATATCCGGTTTGCCTCATCCCGATCTACACCTAACACCTCCATCACTCGGTAAGGGAGCCAAGTCTTATCAATTTTCGAGGCTTCTGCCTCAAACGCCTCGCGTCTCGCGATTGTCTCTGGGAGTTTATCCAACCTGCCAGCGATCTCAAAGTCTTCCCAATCAAACAGTATTGTCTCTGGTACGTCTGTAAACCCCGGTACCCGCAACGCCGTTTTCAAAACGATTGTCTTGCTCGAATTCTGTAATCCTGCATACGAAAGCATCCCTATCAAAGCATATAATGAATACGCCTCAGCGAGTTGTTGAATCCGCTTATCCTTGAAAACATAAGGATTCATTGACGCACTATAATCCAATGGCTCTACAGCATCGCCAAATAGAATCTTTGCCTCTTGCCAGATCAGATGTGGTGGATAATATGGAGTGCCGAGCAACCAAATTACATCCGCTCCGTCAAACTTAGCCGCCAAAACCTTTGCCTGCTCTGCGATTTTCTTAAAAAAAACCGTTGGTTTGGTATTCGGGTTCTTAAGAGTGTCCTCCAATATCGTGTTCATTCCCTCCCGGAGAACCAGCGTGTGTTGCGTGTCAGGTGTCCGTTGTACCTCGCGATGCACACCAATTGCAAACCGAATGCCGATACTTGACAATCCGAGCGCATCCCAATCCAAATCATAGTTGAGAATCGAGTGTGGTGAATGCACTTCACTCCGCAACTGATACACACGGTTGCCTGCCAGCGTATCTTTCATTCCTAAATTATAGATTTCTATCTGCTCGTTTGGGAATGTCTTCTTGAGATATTCTTCAGACAGCAAAGGCGAAAGCACCACCAATTTTTTTATATTTCGGTGTAACACCGGCGGTATCCAATACCGCAACCGATTCTCCTCAAAACACATCGGGGCATCCGCATCCCGTGTATAGTGATCGAAGAACGCCTTCAACGAATGCCAAGGTGTCCAACTCCGATACAGCGAAGTCTTCTGGATATTGTCAATGTTTTCAGCGTCGTGAATGTCGAGCACCCCAAACGCGACCGCATCTTTCACGGACATCCCAATGCACGAAGAACTATTCTCTATTGCGGCATTTACCTGAAACATCTGTTCAACAAGTACTTCCTCAGCACCACCGAACGCCTTCACCACTGATCTGACACGGGTCGCGATATTGTCGGTCAAATCCTTTTCGTTGATATTGATCGCATTCAGCAATGCGTATGCAAAATCTCCTAAAATCGAACACCCCCAATACTGAGTCCACGATCTTAACTGCCCTACGAAGAGAAGATTCTCAACAAACAGGTCCGAGGCGTATGTGTAATTCACGACATAGACTCGATCCGTCCCACTAAACACATCACTCATAGGATCGGCGTATTGCGGATTCATGAGCAGTTGGTGCGGCGTTCCACAGACCATCACATCGGCATCTTTTATTGATTTATATTGTGATAGATACCCTTGCTCCTGACATTCGTCGTAGACAGGGCATTTCGGACAGATAATTTTGTCTGGGTTTCCACCCATATCGGACAATCTATTACACCGATATGAGTCAATACACGTATTTCCGTGTTCAAAAGGATGCTTCAGCTGTTCGTCGATAGGAATATGTTTCAACACATACGCAAGATAGCTGCGAGGTTTCCAATCTCGAGCAATAATCCCTTCGTTCTCATAATACCGTAACGCAGATTCCGCATATTCGTCTGTCGGCAGATCCAGAAATAACAGTTCTTTTTCCAAAAGTGCGCGTTCAATCTTTCGGTTCTCGTCTGGATGCCGAAGCCCCGTCTCAATCCCGATTACACGTGCATCTGTCTCCAAAACCTCCGCAATTTCAAAAGGTTTAGGTTCCGAATAGGGTTGCTTCGTCAGCACCGGTCCCGGACGTTTGATCGCCAATGGGCTCAAATTACCCGCTCGGATAGCCTGCGTTTTCTCAGGTATAGAGATCCGTGTATCCTCAATACGGAGAGGTTTGTAAAACCCCTCCTTCTCAAATTTTTGAAGACTTGGTTCCTTAGATAGCACATCGCTTCCAAACACGGGTTTATGAAACGCACTCCGAAAAAAGCCAAGCAATCCGAAAAGCACGTCACTTGAAATTACGGGCGGTTTGAGCAACGAACCCATCAATATCTCATAGCGAGCGTCCCAGACGCTGTAATTCATATCACCTTTCACTTCGACATACACCTCGCGGTGCTTCAGGTCTGCCGGCATCGGGCAGCGTTCATAGATATACTGCGTCGCCTCAGGTGTATCCGGGTGCAGATATTCCTCAACCCGACACGAAAACCGTAATCCCCAGTCCTTTGTCAACGTCACCAGTGGTGTCACTACAGCGCTAATCAACGCCTCCAAACACTCTGATACCGCATCGGGTGCCCTCAAAATCGCCTGATGTGTGAATTCGATGTCGTGCCAAGGCGCGTCCTCATATCCAGAGGTTTCGCCTGTATAGATCCCAATCCCCCATGAAGCGTACCACCGCCGCTGTCGCCAACTCTGCGCGTTCTGACGATCCTTGATCCGGTCGCAGGAGTTATCACTTCGCGTCCAATCCGCCGGCGCACGATCAAACGGAACCTTTCCAATCGGCATAAACGAGATATTCGCTTTTTCCAGCTCATACAAGAGTGCCGAGCACTCATGTGCATAATGCACTCGAAAGTGGTAAGGGTACTGCTCATGCCTCCCAGGTAAAACAATTGTCTTACGCTGGTTCAGCGTCCGATTCTCTGGATCCTGGCAGCGTTTAATTATTTGTTTTAACTCCATTAGAGGGTAATCTCCTATCATTTGATAACAGGTGTTATCTCCTGTAAACTACTACAGAGTGTGGATTGTGTGGGCCCGGCTCCTGCACAATCGCCCTGAGTCAATCAAAAAATAAGAATCGCAGATCGTGATTAAGACTTCACGTGTGAACTTTAAGAAATAGTATACATGTAGATTGAAATAAAAAACAACTCCCAATTGTAAAATTGAAGGTTCCTATAGAACTTATTTTCCTGATTTAAGTCTACCCCAGGTGGTAGTGGTTTTCCCTGCGGCATCAACTGCCAAAACACCTTCAATTCCTTTGCCGAGTGACTTCACCTCACCCTCAGAGAGTGCCACATTAAAGATAACAATTTCATCGATGATGCCGCTCCAATGACACCTACCCTTACCCGCATTACAGCCTGCATCCGCACCGATGTAAACCGCCTCAAAAGAATCCCAAGGTTGTCCGACTGCGGCTGCACTGTTCTGAAGTTCACCATTAACGTAGATATAGATTTTCGTTCCATCCCAAACACCAACAAGATAGACCCACTCTTTTTCGGGAAGTGGATCTCCGAGTGCTTCAAACCTTTCGGGCGCGCTCTTTAAACGATAATGAAACGATGCTTGGTTAATTCTGCCACCGACATTCTCATGCGCACCGGTGCCAAGTAGATACTGCGACCAACTTGAACATCCATGCCCTTTCCATATAACGCATTTTCCGTTCGGTGGTGCTGTTGCGTATACCCAAGCATGAATCGAGAAACCTTTGGAGTCCTTAAAATTTAAAGCCGCTAAACTATCGGGGTCTCCTTTCGTTCCGATACGAACGTGGTTTTGTGCCTCAACGCCGCTGAACTCTATACCGCCGCCGAATTTGCCTTTTGTCCATTTGACATCACCAACAAATATGCCATCACTACCGTTCCCAGAGAGATCCTTAACGGTTTCACCTGCGCCTTCTTCAAATGTCCACATGCCTTGAATCGTATTTTCATCAATTTTTGCATCACCTGTCAATATCGTTACAAAACTGAGCAGAATAATAACGCTTATAGCAAGTATGTAATTCAGATACCGTTTTGCCAAAAACATGTTTCCTCCTATCAAGGCACCCACCACCTAAAGGCGGGGAAACCTGTGCTTCGTACACTTCACGAAAATCGCCATATTTCTCACGCGCTTATGCCGTTGGACTTTCAATCTAAAATTAACGGAACCCAAAGAATCTTAGATCACAACTTAGGTCGTAGTGATGGGGTATCCGCCTTTAATTCGCTTCTGGGGAATCGACTTTCAGATCCCTAAACGGTTTTCCGTCAGTATCAGTAATCCGTAGGTAAAATCCCCACCCTTGTTGCTCTTCACAGACTTTGACGAGGATATTGTTTTTACCCGGTTTGAGGATCACAGGAATAATGTACTTATCAATTTCCGCAGAAAAGGCTTTGGTATGTTTGAATATTTGTATGCCATTAAGCCATACTTTCCCTTGGTCGTCGCTATCAAATCGGATTTGTCCCTCGCGTTCATCAGGCGAAATAACGGTTGCGAACGCATAAGCGACACCCCAATCAACATCGTCTCCGAGACTGATATAGCCGTTGAGCGTATCGTCTTCGCTTTTTTGCCAATGTATCTGTTCCACTATGCTCTCATACTTTTTTGTTCTCTCAATCTGTGTTGCGTTTTCAGGAATATAAGCCGTATTGTAACCGATACCGCCAGTATTATCAAATGGACCCAGTATCAACCATTTATCTTCAGTAATGAAACCTGTTTTTTGGATATGCGCTTCTGCCTTCTCAGACATACGATTGTCCCGATAGAACCCCGCCAGTACAAAGTGTGTGTTGAATTGAACACTCAGGTTGTCAGGTATGGCATCCATCAATTGATGCAACATATCAACATAACCCGCTTTGTCCTTGATGTTTTTTCCCATTTGGACAATCTGTGCGAACACATCGCGTTCACGTCCTCCGAAGGGTGTAGAGGCTAAGTCATTTTTAAATTGTTCTAACGCACCTTTCCACTTGTTTTTCAGATAGGTCCGTTCTAATGTCGAGATATGACGTGCGTTTGCCTCGTTTTCTACCGTCTGTTCGACAAATTTCAATACTGTTTCTGAACGCGGTTCTTTGTTGCGAAGTTGTGCGTTCTTATCCGTCTCCCGTGCGGTTGTGAGGACTTCGTCCCAGTCCCACAGAAGCACGGTGCCATCTCCGCCCGCGCTAACGAGCATTTTGCCATCCGGTGAGAATGCCAGCGTCTGGACCCAATTCGTATGTCCATCAAGTGTTGTGAGTTTTTTGCCGGTTGTCAGGTCCCATAACTCAACGCCACCACTTTGTATAAGTCCGATAACAAGGACAGTATCATCTGGTGAAAACAGTAATGTATTGCCCCAGACTTCGGCACCGTAGGATATTTCCTTGAAACCGATCTGTTTCAAATTTCCCAACAAACGTAACGCTTTCATGCTCCCGACAGCAAGCAAGGAACCGTCTGATGAGAACGCCAAATCCATAATGGGATCCCGATAACTATGATCTACAGGCGGTTCTTCCGCAAAAAAGGAAGTGAGTGCCTCTCCGGTTTCCGTATCCCACATCTGAACATCTCCACCCATGGTGCCACCGGCAAGTCTTCTACCGTCTGGTGAGAATTCCAAAGTTCTGATTAGGGGCCGGTGCCGCGCCTCACGGTCAGCGTTCGGATCTAAGAGAGAAACATCAAGTGTTTTGCCTGTCTCTGTGTCCCACAAGCGAACCACCTCCGAACGCCAGCCAGCTACGGTTTTTCCGTCAGGCGAAAACGTCAGGTCTGAAGCACCACCAGCACTGGACACTAATTCGCGTCCAGTGCTGACATCCGTTAATCGAAGCACATAATCTCGTCCCAATTCAGGCGCGGGAATCTCTGAACCGAAGCCGACGAGTTTCGTCCCATCCGGCGAAAAGGCTAAATCCGGATACCAATTCCGAAACCTTGTCATCTCGAGCGTCATTTTGGTCTGGAGTGTCGTCTTTTGGAAAGTATTTAGATCCCAGAGCGTGATGATGCCGCTATATCCGATACTCGCAATCGTGGAACTATCTTTAAGAAACGTTGATGCCCTTAAGGATGCTATATGTCCAGTGATAACGGTAGATAGCGGGTCCCCTGTCTTGATATTCCAAAACCGGATAGTGCCATCCGAACTTGCACTCGCCAGCGTGGCACCATCAGGTGAAAACGCTAACGCGTCGATGTAACTAATATGACGTGTGAAAGTCGTGAGCGATTTGCCAGTAGCGGTATCCCACAATTGGATCAACGTCTCGTCACTACCACTGGCAAGGATTTTTCCATCTGGAGAAAATGCCAACGCCGTTGGTTCGCCTATATGATTTCGGATCGTGATCGGTTTGTCGTTGTGGGTAGTATCCCACAATTGGATTGTTGCATCGTTACTCGCACTGGCGAGTTGCGTGCCGTCGGGTGAAAATTCCAAGACGAAAACACTATTGTTCTCTGGCGGCGGTATCACTTTACCCAAGAATTCAATCTGCGCTACATTTTCTCTGAGTGTGGATAGCCTCTTGCCAGTCGTTGTGTCCCATAACTCGATATCTCCGTTATACATGCCGATCGCGATTTCATCTTCTGTGAGTGCGTAGACTTCATGATGCACGTAACCCAGTCGTTCTCCTAATTTGTGGACAGTCTGATTACCTGTCTCAATATCTAACCGACTAATTGTATCTCTTGATTTACTTAAACTGATGAGTGTCTTACCATCTTCCGAAAAACGCAGCACCGCAGCAGCCGGCGGCATATCAGGGAACAACACTTGCTGACCCGTAGCAAGCTCCCACAATTCGACTCCCTTTTCCCAACGGCTCCCACCGAGATTGGAAAAGTAGTCGGCACCACCGCTGACAAGGAAACACCCATCAGGTGAAAAGGCGAGTAATCCACACATTCCACCGAACAGAGACTTTTCCTTCCCTGTTTTCGCATCATATAGCCACACACCGATGTCTGTTGCAACTGCGAGTTGCGTGCCGTCGAGTGAGAACTGGATAGCGTTAATATCGCCTTTTCCGAGACGTGCTTTTGCCGCTTTTGGTAGTTCCCATTGTGGGTAAGTTTCAACTATTCCGTCTACTTGCGCTTCGGCAAATAGCAGTGTGCATGCCATGAGATATAAGACGCACACGGTGATTGTTTGCTTTTCTCGTCCAAACATGTAAGATTTTCCTTGTGTAAATTGGAATTGTTCTAACGTGTTTCATACTCTTATAGGAATTACGCAGCGGCTTCAAAAGTCCCCTGATAAGGGGGATTTAAGAGGTTAAAAACGTTTGAGCACCTATTTTTACGTGCAAAATATCCGTTTTCTGCTAAATTCGCGTAAATTCTATCTTATCTCAGGTGAGCCTTTAAGGGATTGATCCCAATCCCAGACGAGAATTGTCCCATCTTGCCCTGTGCTGACCAAGGTTTTACCATCCGGTGAAAAGACCAGTGTCTCCACTGATCCCGTGTGCCCCTCAAGTGTAATGAGTTTATCTCCGGTTGTAATATCCCATAACTCAATCCCACCCTTTCTACGTCCAATGGCAAGTACGGTGGTATCTGGTGAAAACGCCAATGTCTCGGTTTGACCAGGGACATTCTTAAAGCCGATCTGTCTTTCACCCTCTAACAACCGAATACGTATATGTGTGTCACTTCCCACGGCAAGCATTGCACCATCTGAAGAGAACGCCAAAGTCCTAATAGAATCCCGACCGTGCTGACCTTTCTGAGGCTCTGCTCTAAAGAAGGTGGTTAGTGCCTCTCCGGTTTCCGAATTCCATAGATGAACATCTCCTCCCCAAGTTCCATTAACGAGCTTTTTCCCGTCGGGTGAGAATACTAAAGCTGCGCTTGTATCATCGAATGATACATCAGTCTCAGTGGTCAGATCTATATGGGAAATATCGAGCGTTTTACCAGTCTCCGTATCCCACAAGCGAATGCTAACGCCATTGCTGATGGCTACTGTTTTTCCATCAGGTGAAAATGCCAAAATTCTACCATCACCATTCGTCTGTGTCAGTTCACGTCCGCTCCCGACATCCGTTATACGAATTATCTGATCTAACATCGGTGTAGAGATAGAGTGCCCGAAACCTGCTGCAAAGAATATATCACCTTTTGTGCCGCTGCTGACGAGTTTTGTGCCATCCTGTGAAAAGGCTAAACCGAGTAACAAATCCCGATCTCCTTCCATCTGGACAGCTGTTTTTTCTGATGTTTTCAGATCCCAAAAGTTAATCGTGCCGTTAAAAGCAACGCTAACGAGTGTCAAACTATCTTCAAAAAAAGTCAAAGCTTTCACCCACTGTGTGTGTCCAGTGATATGGGTTGACAGTGGGGATCCAGTTGCGGTATTCCAGAACCGAATCGTGCCGTCTGTACTTCCACTTGCGAGTGTACTGCCATCGGGTGAAAACGTTAGCGCAGCAATGCCGCTGCGGTGTCCGGTGAGCGTCTCAAGCATCTCACTTGTCGCAGCATCCCACAACAGTACAGTCTTATCGGTACCGCCGCTGGCGAGTATTTTTCCGTCCGGAGAGAATGCTAATACGTTTGTCCAACCTCTGTGTTTTTGGAGCGTGATCGGTGCGTCGTTGTTGGTGTCAGTATCCCATAATCGGACTGTTCTATCCGTGCTTCCACTGGCGAGTCGCGTGCCGTCAGGTGAAAAAGCCAAAGCCAAAACGTGTATGTCGAGCGACGGATCCTGATTCTCTACGGCATGTCCACTGAGAGTGATTAGTTTTTTACCGGTCGTTGTGTCCCACAAACGGATCTTACCGTCCCTCTTTCCACCTGCCACCCTATCATGCGTAAACGTATAGACTTCGATAATATGTCCCAAAGAGTCGGGTTGTCCATCAAGATTCGTTACATCCCTTTCACCTGTTTGAATATCTAACCTGTTAATTGTAGCACCCCAGCTGTCCACACTGACAAGTGTTTTGCTATCTTCAGAGAAACGCAACGCTGTGGCAGGACGGGATTCACTGGTGGATGAGATTTTCCTGCGCGTAGTTATTTCCCACAAGTGAAGTTCCTGGCCCCGAAGTTTACCAAACCCGCCATTTGCAAGAAGGCGACCATCAGGTGAAAACGCAAGAGATTCACATATCCCTGGGAATAACGCAACCTCTTTACCCGTTTTCACGTCATAAAGCCAGATACCCATATCGTTACCGACAGCAAATTGGGTCCCGTCGGGTGAGAACTGCATATCATTAATACCACCCTTCCCCAAACGCATTTTCGCCGCTTTTGGCAGCTCCCATTTTGAGTAATCTTTGACTGTTTCAGCTGATTGGGCTTCTGTAAATAGTGGTGTATAAACCATAAGATATAGAACGCACGCGACAATTATTTGTGTCCCTCGTCCAAACATGTGGAATTTCCTTAAATTTTCACACCGCGCCATTCATCTGCGGCACAGGTAATATCGACAACGTTGCCATCTGGATCTGCTACTTTGAAAGAGCGTTCAGGCGGTTTATCGGCACTAATTTCGTCGCCTTTTTTCACATTATCCATCAGCAACTCAAATCCACCCTCGCGAAGCGTGTTATAGATGCCTGCCAAATCTTCAACAATGATGCCGAAATGGATAAACTCTGTGCCTTCCACAAAGGCTGCCCGTTCCTCGCCGTTATATTGGAGGATTGTCATGTTCAGCGTACCGTCGGAGAGGTCAAGTCCACCGCGTCCTCGGTAACCGACAAACTCAAAACCGATGGTCTCATAAAATCGGCGAGACGCTTCCATATCCTTCGTACGTAGTGCGATGTGTCTCAAAAATGCCATTGTGCTTACTCCTTTTTGATAAGAAGAACTGGATGAGTCGAAATTTTGTTGGAATCGCGTTCTATTTTACACGAGTGTTATTTGAGTGTCAATATATCTCTTGTAGACAGTGGAACCATTTATAGTCAATCCCATTATTATTTGCACACACGACAACTCGTAGGGGCTGGGTTACCCAGCCCCTACGACGGGCGAACTGTAAACTTATTTTCGGATTTTACTATAATTGTTGGTTTTCAATCATTTTTTCCGAAGCATCGCGAGCACAGCTCGCTCCTACAAAACATATCGCGATGGGATGTTCACTTTTAACGGAGAACTATGGTAAATCCAATAGAACTGACAACCAATATCCGAAATTTCCTTTTGAAAAAAGGAGAGGTGTGCTATAATAGAATTGTGCTTAGGCACATCAATAGACAAGATACAGACGAATTGAGACACAAAAAACACTATGCTAAAACCGAAGCCGAGTATTGACACGATTCAACCGTATCAAGGCGGTAAACCGATTGAAGAAGTCCAGCGCGAGTTGGGTATCACCGATATTATCAAACTGGCATCCAATGAAAACCCGTTGGGTCCGTCGCCATTAGCAGTGCAAGCGATTGCTGAGAGTGCTGCACAGGTGCATCTCTACCCTGATGGTAACGCCTACTATCTCAAAAGAGACCTCGCGCAACACCTCGGTATTTCTCCTGAGTCTCTGATTTTAGGGAATGGTTCAAACGATGTGCTGCAGTTAATCGCTGAGGCATACCTTGCACCGGACGATGAAGTCATCTATGCTGCGGGAGCATTCGTCGTCTATAGCCTTGTAACGAAATTGTGCAGCGCAACAGCCGTTGTCGTGCCGATGGTGAATGATACACACGATCTCTCGACTATGGCAGCAGCCATCACGGATAAAACGAAGATTATTTTCATCGCAAATCCAAATAACCCGACTGGAACGATGGTCACAGCGGATGAAACAGCAGCGTTTATGGAGCAAGTGCCGGAAGATGTACTTGTTGTTTTTGACGAAGCCTACTATGAATATGTCGCCCGTTCAGACTATCCACAGACGTTGCCTTATGTGCTGGAAGGACGAAACTTTATCATCACCCGAACGTTTTCAAAAATTTATGGACTCGCTGGATTACGCATTGGCTATGGTATCGCGTCACCGCCATTAGTAGAAACCTTGAATCGAGTCCGACAGCCGTTCAATTGCAGCTTAGTAGGACAAGCAGCAGCACGCGCTGCACTGAAAGATACAGATCACGTTACAAAAAGTCAGAAAAGCAACACAGCAGGAAAAACGTTCCTCTATAAAGCGTTTGACGACATGGGACTTCGCTATATCCAAACCGAAGGCAATTTCATTATGTTGCACGTACCACAATCCGGCGCAGACATCACTGACGCGCTTTTGAGACAAGGGATCATCGTGCGTCCAATGGCAGGTTACGGCTACCCAAACGCAGTCCGCGTAACAATCGGCACACGGCAAGAAAACGAAAGACTTATCAAGGCTTTAAGAGTTGTCAGTTACCAGTGACCAGTTATCAGTTAAGAGGCCCCTTGTGGTGGATCTAACCTTTGTTACTGCCACAAGAACATAACTGACAACTGCTCTCGCTGCGAAGCATGATAAGTGATAACCATTAAAAAAACTATGAAAGAACTCATACAGATCACCAACAAACGAGCGACACGTAAAATTATGGTAGGAGATGTCCCAATCGGCGGTGGCAGTCCTGTCTCTATCCAGACGATGACGACGACACTGACGCACGATGTTGATGCAACATTAGCACAAGTAGAACGGTGTGCAGAAGCGGGCGCGCAGATTGTCCGCGTTGCTGTCCCAGAGGAAGAGGACGCGAAAGCACTCAGTTCGATTGTGAAGCGCGCATCTGTTCCGATAGTATCAGATATCCATTTCAACTACCGGTATGCACTTGCTGCAGTAGATGCTGGGGTCGCAAAAGTCCGTATCAATCCGGGTAATATTGGTAACGAGAAGCGGATTGCAGAGGTCCTGTCTGCAGCGAAAGCAGCGAATATCCCCATCCGTATCGGGGTTAACGAGGGATCGCTCGAAAAGGATCTGCTGGATAAATACCCGTCGCCGACAGCCGAGGCGTTGGTGGAGAGCGCGATGCGGCACGTCAATATCTGTGAAGAGCACGATTTCAGAGACATCGCTATCTCCGTTAAATCGAGCGATCCGATTCGCATGATAGAGGCGAACCGCCAACTCTCAGCAAAAGTTCCGTATCCATTACATCTCGGTGTAACAGAAGCCGGGACACCGAGGCGTGCGCATGTCAAATCGACGCTCGGCATCGGTACACTTCTAATGGAGGGGATCGGTGATACGATACGCATCTCGATTACTGGCGACCCCGTTGAAGAAGTCTTGACGGCGAAAGAACTCTTGCGCGCACTCGGTATGGCGGAAGACATGCTGGACGTAGTCTCTTGTCCGTTCTGTGGGCGTGGTGATCCAGATGCGGATTATGAAAACATCGTTGCTGTCGCCGAAGAACTCTTGGAGAAACACGGCATCAACATTCCTGTGGCGGTGATGGGCTGTGAAGTCAACGGCCCCGGTGAAACCCGCAATGCTGAGGTCGGTATCCACTTGGGCGGTAAAGAACTCGCAGTCCTTAAAGTGCGCGGTGAACGCGTCCAAACCTTCCGAGGGCGCGACGAAGTCAATCCTGAGTTTTTAGCGAATGCACTACTCGAGGCAGCACAGCAACTTCAAGCATCTCAGATTGATAATGCCTCATAGAGGGTAAAGATGAAAGATATTCAGCAGCACAACCAAAAAGCCATTCAGTCAATACCCGTCCAAATTGGATTAATCGCGCTATTTTTCGCTGCGTATCACCTGCTCCTAAAATATATCATGCGCGAGACAGGACTTGACTTGGGAGCAGTCGGATATAACAATCATGTTGTACCGCTTTACGCCCAACCGAGTTTTGATTTCAGTGTATGGACGTTACCCGCCGCACTCATCGTATGTATGTGCTATTTGTATTTCCGCCATCTATGCATGGATTCGCAAGTCTCGAATCGGCGTTTACTCTGGGTAGCAATTGCACTTTTCTGCGTGATTAACATTGGGGTCGCCCAAATTGATGGATACCGAGAAATCGGGGCAGAAGGCGCGAAAGAGCGAATCTTGACGCTTTTAGAACCTTATACACGAACTTCATTGGAGTATTACGGTGATGTTCCACGCGTTGACGAACTCGGGATCACGTTCTTAAGGGATTACAGCAAACCTGAATTGTTTGGTACACTTTCAGGACATACACGCACGCATCCACCGGGAGGCGTGATTTTCTTGTGGCTTGTTAGCGGACTCTTCGGTTACAATCTCATATCGGCATCATTAATCTCCATTCTCTTCACCGCGATCACAGTGATACCGATCTATCGGCTTGCTGAGATACTTTACGGCAAAAAAGTCGCACGTTACGCACTCCTCCTATTTCTTATCACACCCAACTTTGTGATGTTCACCGGTACCTCAATGGATGGTCCCTTCAGTGTCTTCCCGATCTTGAGCGTCTACCTCTTTTATATGGCGCGAGAACGGGAAACCATAGCCGACCAGAAATGGAATGAATTCCGTCCGTATAGTTTATTCACAGGCATCTCGCTTGCACTTGGGATGTTTATGACTTATTCAACAGTGGTTGTGGGTGTGTTTTTGTGCGTGATCGCCTTATTGGAACGGAAACGGTTCGTGCAGTATCTTAAAGTTCTCCTGTTCGCGAGTTCAGGATTCATCGGATTCTACCTTCTGTTATTCGTCCTGACCGGATTCCGTCCGATTGAAGCACTCTGGGCAGCGATCAAAAAAGATGAAATGGGCATGGGAACAGGGTACGAAAGTATCGGACGTTATTTCCACCTGAGTTTCGCAAATCTATTTGCTTTTCTCATCGGTGTGGGGTTCCCGATAACAACTGTTTGGCTCCGGCAACTCGCCTCAACAATAACGGAGTGGCGACACAACACGCGTACCTCTGAACAGCCAATTGGTGAATCACGAATTTCTTGGATTTTTCGGCACGAGCACGTAGACACTTTCGTCATCGGCTTCCTGATTACACTCCTCTTTTTCACATTCTCGACTTTGTTCACAATGGAAGTTGAGCGTATCTGGATTTTCATGGTGCCATTCTTCGTTATCCCCGTCGCCAAACACCTCACGGATCGCCCGATCTCCGATCTCTACTGGGTGTGCGGTATACTCGTGGCACAACTTATCATCGGGGAAGTCCTACTTTACACGTATTGGTAAGTGCTTTTTTAGTTTGTCCGCGCGCAGTCAACGTTGCTACCTACCACGCGCATTAACCAAAAACAGCCAGGCATACCCAAAAGCAGTCCGTAATGAAATGGAGGACGGATATACGGAAAGGCGCGTGTTAGCACGACATACCTCACCGAACCGCAAGGAAAGTTAAAAAATTGCGAATACTTTATGTTATTGATTCCATGACAAAAGACGGTGCCGAATCGCAGTTGCTCAAGACATTAGCACAATTACCACCTGAGCAGTATGAGGCATCCGTTGTGCTGAGCCGTGCCGAAGGCGAACGCGCAGCAGAACTTGCAGCAATACCGTGTGTCCGAGAGATTATCACACTCACAATCAAAGACAAACGCAGGTATCTATTAGAAAAAGCGTTCGCGATCGCCGGTATTATTAAAGCGACCCAACCCGACATCGTACATAGTTGGCTCTGGTACTCCAATTTTCTCTGCGGACTCTCTCGGAAGTGCGGCTTTTGGCGACGTATTCCGTTTATCGCCTCCCAGCGCGGCGATTACCATGCGAGATACAGTGGGTTTCGGCTCTGGCTAACAGAAAAATTTATCTACAACACCACCAATATACTGCTGACGAACTCCCAACCAATCCAACGCCATCTCTGTCAGCTGTATCCAGACAAAAAGATTTTTAGCATCCCAAACCTATTAGAATTACCGACTGAAGTATGGACACAGCCTCAAGCACCCGATACCAAGGTAAAATTGATAGTCAGCGTCGGACGGTTCGCCCCCGAAAAAGGGCACCAGTATCTAATCGAGGCGTTGAATTTACTCAAACAGCAAGATATCGCGTGGCAATGCATGTTTCTCGGTGAGGGTGAACTGGAAGCAGAACTCCATGCACTTGTGGCAGAATATGGACTTTCCAATCAGATAACATTCCCCGGTTTTTGTGAGGATGTTTTCTCTGTACTCTTGACAGCGGATGTTTTCGTGCTGCCCTCACTACACGAAAGTTCACCAAACGCGCTAATTGAGGCGATGGGGATCGGGATGCCTTGTATTGCATCAGATGTAGGTGGCATTGTAGACCTGGTTGAAGACGAGGCAAACGGCGTTCGAGTTCCCGCGAAAGATCCAACATCATTAGCATCGGCACTGCAACGGGTATTGACTGCTCCTGATTTTGCAACGGAATTAGGTAAAAACGCACGCGCAACTATTCAGGAGAAGTTCAATAGTGCGGAATCTATCAAGAAATTGGAAGCTCTCTATAAACAGTTTTTATAATATTTAAAAAATGGAAAATAGATTGACCAAATGGCATGATGCCTATATCCAGAACGCTTACCACGAATTAAAACACGGCACAACACGAAAACAACTTGAAACACTGAATATCAATGCTACTGGTAAAAGGGTGTTAGATGTCGGATGCGGACCAGGGAACCTCCTCGTTGCACTCTCCACCGATGCACCGGAACTCCTTATCGGTGTTGATATAGACGAGACCTTCTTGGTGTTTGGACGCTCTCAAATCCAAAAATCAATAGCCCCACCTTCTGCAGTGCCGACCTTGCTCCGTGCATCACTCCCGACGTTACCGTTCGCAGATGAAACTTTTGATCTCGTAACCTGTTTCCTGGTCATGCCACACGTGCCTGACGACACAGTTGCTTTGACTGAACTCGCACGCGTCTTGAAACCCGGCGGGACGCTCGCTATCTCCGGACACGGCTTAGGCTTCCCACTCCGCTATCTCAAACGCTTCAGACTCAAGCCGCTGCAGATGTATCTCGCCAGTCTAATTTATAGATGTACCGGGAAAAAATGGATCCGAAACACACTCCAGAACGACAGGAAAATTTGTGACCTCTTGGAGAGTATCGGTGTCGTGCCAGCGGTGCGCCACTATAATCAAAAAATCTTGGGATGTGTCGCGACTTATTGGGTTAAGGCAATTAAGAACGATACCAATCCTAAAACGATGCAGTAGTAAGAAAACAGTGAGAATTTACCTCGATTTAGCACAGCCAATAGTAGCCGCAACGCGAGATAGCCGACAATAAATGCAGCGAGCATTCCCGCCCCCACGATGTATAGTGGTATGGCAGTATCTCCAACATCCCGGATTTTCAGCACAACCGCCCCAAGTATCGCAGGAATCGAGAGGAGAAAAGAGTATTCCGCAGCCGTTTTCGCTGGAACACCTAAAAACAGTGCTAACGAGATTGTTGTGCCCGAACGAGAAATGCCCGGTGTAATTGCACAGCCTTGTGCAATCCCGATAAGCGGCGCATGCCACGTCTTCAATGCACTGCTTGCTACATCCCGTTTACGAAGGCGAGGCAGTTGTAGGATAAGACCTGTCAGAATTAACATGATACTCACGAGTTGGACTTCATGGAAAAAAGACTCTAACTGATCCTTGAACAACACTGCGATGACACCTGTCGGAATAGAGCCGAGCAGTATCAGTGATATGAACTTGAGTTCGGTGGATGTATTGAAGGTAGCACTCGGTTTTCGCCAAAATTGAGTGTCCACAAGTGTAGAAACGCCGCCTATCGCTAATTTCCCGATGGCTTCGCGATATACGACGAGTACAGCTGCCAACGTCCCTACGTGGAGCATTACATCGAAAAAAACGAGTGGCTCCTTCAGTCCAAGAAACTGCTGTGCCAAAACAAGATGTCCTGAGCTGCTAATAGGTAGGAATTCGGTTAAGCCTTGTAAAATACCGAGAAGAATCGCTTCAAGAAAGGTCATAGGACTATTGTAGCACTTTACGTTCTAACCCGCAAGATGAAATGATTCTATGCGTGCTCAGAATAGAAGAAACGGCGACGCAGTTATCGGAAAATCGCTGAACCTATACAACTTCGCTGAAAGCTAACTCTTGAAAACCAAATAATGCTTTGACACTGTTCCTCATTTGTGTTAGAATTATTTCAATTAGTTACATCAATGGAGGAAAAAAATGCGTAGAAATCTATTTCTGTTGGGACTTTTAGCAGTATGCATATTTGCTGTGAGTCTCTCTCATGCTGTCGAGGAAGAGGACATCCTTGTCTACTACTCTTTTGACAGGATAAGCGGTAACAAAATTACTGACGATTCCGGCAACGGAAATCAGGCAGAACTCGCCGGGAAAGGATCCCTTGTTGACGGTGCGTTTAAAAAAGGGATACGTCTCAACGGCGGTGTTGTCCAAATGGCTGCAAATGATTTTATCGTTCCGATCGGCGAAAAGGGTGTAATCACGATGGAAGCGTGGTTCTATCTCAATGAACACGCTGCGTATGACGGTATCATCTCAATTGAAGCCGCAGCGGCTGGATGTTGCGAATACCGGATTATGGTGAACCCCGGTTTCAACCCGTTTTGGGATGCTGGGCACCATGCCGACAAGAGTCTCGGTAATTTTCAATTTGAATTGGATGAGTGGTACCACTACGTCATGGTCGCCGATGGCAAAGATGGCAAAATCTATATCAACGGCGAATTCATCGGTGCCCAACCTGAGAATTTCGATTTGCCTGAGCATAAAGAGGCAGCGATTTACATCGGGGCAGGTGAGAACCCTACCCTTCACAAGGTCGAGGACGCGATTATTGATGAAGTCGTCATATACGCTGCAGCTTTGACTGAAGAGGAAATCCAAGCGTCAATGGAACTCAGCGTTCCAGGGGTGCTTGCAGTTGAAGCGCGGGACAAGCTGGCAGTAACGTGGGGAGAACTGAAAACCGATTTCTAACACTATTATTTCTGGGTGGGACATAACCTGTCTCACCCTACACTGACTCGGAGAGACCATGAAATTTGGATTTTTATCAAAAATTTTTGAAGGCGCGTTAAGCATAGAAAAAACATATAACGAATGCGACAAAGCATTGGGGCAATTAAAAGCCTACAACGAAAAACGCAAAGATGCAGATTTTCGCATCTCAAATGAAGAGAAAATCGCGTTAGACGAGGTTGTTAACACCGCCCTCGAAAATGCAACCCGCATTGTCGATAAAGAAGGCGAACGGAATTGGCCAGGTGTGTTTCGGGAAATGCATAAGAATCTGGCAAGCCTCTATCTGGAGCTTGATGAACACGATAAGGTCCGGGCAGCGTGCGAGCGTTTGGAAAACTATGGCGAAGTCGGCAAATTAGATGCCGAAGAGGTCATGCAAAGTCTCAAAGAAAAAGAGGATTCTTAAGGTTCTTTGCGGTAAACTGAAAACTGAAAACTATAAAAATGCAGTTCCTGAACCCTGCCGCGTTTTATCTGCTCGGAGTCATCCCTATTGTGGTGGCACTCCACTTTCTAAAATTACGCCGCCACACCTATCGAGTCCCCAGCATCATGCTTTGGCTCTCCACTGATGAGGATCGGAGAGCGAATGTCCCCTTCCAACGACTCCGGAACCTACTACTTCCACTACTACAAGTGCTGTTTTTATTGCTTGTCACGTTTAGCGTAGCACGTCCCGCGCTACGTGGACCCGGATCTATATCGGGGAAAGCAATTCTTATTGTTGATAACGCTGCCAGCATGCTGTCAATGGAAAAAGGAAAAACTCGTCTTGAGTTCGCAAAGCAAGAAGCGCTGAAACACATAGAACAGATTTCAGCGACGGGCGGAATGATGCTCATGGTGACGAGCACTGCCAAACCCGACGCTTATATCCGAGAAGCCTTCACGACAGACACCGCCAAGCTCCAAAATGCTATAAAAAATATCACGCCGACCCATATACCACGCGACCTACACCCTGTCTTTGATGCGGCATCGCGCTATTCGGAATCACCGCAAGACAAAGTCTTCTTTATCAGCGATAACTTTGAAAATCTACCAGATACTCCGCTATCCATTCATAAAATCGGAGTAGGTGCGGATCCTGAAAATATCGGTATCGTTCATTTCAGCGTTGAAATCGTAGCCGAACAATATGAAGTGCTGGTCGGTGTCCAGAATTTCACGGATACGCGCAGAGACGTTGATGTTCAATTGGCGGTCGAAAACGCTCATCTTGATGAGAAAACAACATCTATCCCACCGGGCAAAACCAAGTCCATCCTGTTTTCAGGGAATCCGAGTGGTTTAGAACGGACGGTTATCAGTGCGCGTCTTCGATTAACAGACGACTTCGCCCTTGATAACAAAGCCTCAGCAATTTTGCCTGCTATATCTCCACTGCGCATCTTACTTGTCAGCAACAATCAGAACTCTTTACTCCCGCAGTTTCTAAATTCATACGGTGATCACACGAAAGTGAACACGATTATCCCGTCGGACTATCACGGTACTAACGATGCAGATATAGCAATTTTTGATGGAGGTACGCCTTCTGGTCAAGAGGCTTTCGGTGGTTTTTCGGAGGTCGCCTCTGGCACGCACTTAATCTTTTTCAATCCGGGCAATAATCTGCCATTTATAGCAACTGAGAGCCGCAGTGTAGAAACGGATACAGAAATTAGACGCGTTATCAAGACAAACGAAACCCATCCACTCATAGCAGATGTTTCACTACGAAATTTACAGGTGCGTGGGACTACACACCGAAGATTGCCACTCTCAGGACAATCACTCGTTGAAACAGAGAAAGGCGCGCTCGTATGGATGGGTTCTGAAGCAGATAGCCAATTTCTTGTTTTTGAGTTTGACGCGTTCAATCCGAAAATCTCTACTTTCGCTACATCCATTGAGGGACCGCTGTTCGTCTATCAATGCTTAGCATGGTTTGAGGCGAGAAGCACCCTCCTCCGACCGCTTGCGCTTGATACAGGGCAGACACAGCACGTGTTTCGGACTGGAGAACAGATAAAGATTGCACGTCGGATAGGTGATGATGCTACGCTTCGCGTGCAGAAGCCTGATAACAAGACGGTGAACGTCGTTGATGCCATGTTTGCTGAAACGGATCAGGTAGGGGTCTATACACTTTTTGCGGATGATGTACAGATTGAGCTGTTCACAGTTAATCTGCTTGATGCACAAGTATCGGCACTGTCGCACTCAGCAACGGCACCCATAGCAGAAACACCAGCGGTAACAGCAGACCGGTTCCAACCGATGACACAGGAGGTATGGCGGATACCGGCACTGCTTGCGTTTATTGTTCTGCTATTAGAATGGTGGTTTTATCACCGAGAAGGGGTATCTGTTCGCGGAGGTGTACTCTCCAAAGGTGCTGTTTAGGTTTATAGTAACCCTATTCAGTCTCTTCAATTCCTAACGCGCCGAGAATATTCCCCACCAACTTAGTACTTGGCATCGCGCCTATAAACTGGTCTATCATCTCCCCATCTTTGAACACAATATAGGTAGGGGTTCCGCGTATGTAATACGCAACTGTTTTTTCGGGTTGGGTGTTCACGTCCAATCTGGCGAAAGTGAAGGTATCCCGATATTCTAATGCGACCGCTGTGACCACAGGCTTCATCAGTATACAGTATATTCAGAAATCGGATTTGAATTCTACAACAATCGGGAGTTCGGAACGCAGAACAATATCGTCGAAAGTTTTATCAGTGACCTCAAGAGGGATACCGGATGTTTTATCGAGGAAACTTGCCACAAGCACCAAATCAAGAATGTTGACGATGTCATCTCTATTGATGTCTGGATTGGGCACCTGATCTTCGGTGGGCATCGCACCAAAGTGTGAAGCGATGAACCTCAAATCAAGGGTGTTCACAAAACCATCAGCGTTGACATCGGATGCACTTCGAGCATCAAATTCTTCATCTTCGGCGTAACTTGTTATCAAAAATCCAAGTGCTAAACTGAGTGTCAGCAACAAACAGATTAACCTTTTCATACGATTCGTTCCTTATATGCCTCAGCCCTACACTAACAGCACTTCCAATTGTTTAGGACTAACGCAGCCCCCACTGCGGGGTTTTGCTTGAGGGTTTATTCAGGGTTTGAAACCCTGAAGAAATACCCTATCAAAAACCCTGCAGCGTCGGACATCCGTTATCATGGAAAAATGCGTAAGTCCTGTTGTTTCTACCCTTAATTTCCTTCAACGTCTATAGCGTTAAGAACGTTCTGGACGAATTCGGCTTTCGGGGTCTGTCCCCCGAAGCGTTTGACTAATTCTCCACCTTGGAATACAAGATAAGAAGGATGCCCTCTAACCTGATATTTTTGACTTATTTCCGGATACTTAATCGCATTGAATTTCGCGACGATAAATGTGTCCTTGTACTCTAAAGCAATTTCGGCGACAACTGGCGCCATTCTTTGGCAGAACGGTCAGCCATCCTTATAGAAGTCAACTACGATAGGCACCTCAGACGCAAGCACAACGGTATCAAAGTCCGCATCGGTGACTTCAATAGGGATGCCGTCGTATGCACTGGCAGTGACAAAAGTAATGCTGATATCGGTTTCGTTGCCGGCAGTGTCTTCGACTTTTCCTGCAATTATGTATGTAGTTTCCGGATCAAGTTCCTTACCTTTGACAAGTTCAAGCTTCGCTTTGTTACCTGCAACTTCGCCGACCCATCCGACATCATCGCCTGCTTCAGTTTGCAGTGCGATGGTGCCGTTTACCTCTTCACTGAACTCAATTTCAATCAGGGTACTACTACTATCAACACCTTCGTCTCCATCACCGATAGTTCCACTGGTGATCGAAGGTGCCTCGGTATCCGGTTCGGCGACCTCGTAAGTAAATTCTAAACTTCCATCTGCCCAAGTGACTATCAACTTAAGCGTCCCGGGCGTAAAGGGCCCTGTTATTGACACCGTGTTATCTGTGATTGTCATATCCCCTTCATTTACGGTAACGTCCTTTGGTGGATTGTCAAACGTCAGGGTAATAGTATCGTCCACGTTAAGCTGCGACTCAACTGTAGGATCTATGCTCTCAAACGCCACAAGCTGACGGATGGTGTAATTGAGTGTTTCGGAACCGTCTGCCCAAGTGATCGTCAACGCAAGCGTGCCGGGTGTGAACGGCCCGGTAATTGTCACTGTATTATCCGTGGTGAGACCAACGCCTTCACTGACCGTAACGTCCTCCGGTGGATGATCAAATGTCAAGATGATACTATCGTTCACGGTAATCTCCGTACCAGTTGTAGGCTCCACAGTTTCCAAAGCCACAGCCTGACGGACGGTATAGTTGAGTGTTTCGGAACCGTCTGCCCAAGTGATCGTCAACGCAAGCGCACCGGGTGTGAACGGTCCGGTAATTGTCACTGTATTATCCGAGATTGTAAAGACGCCTTCACTGACCGTAACATCTTCCGGTGGATGATCAAACATCAAGGTAATACTATCATCTGGGATAAGTTCCGAACTGATCTCTGGTTCTGCACTCACGAAGTCCGCAGGTTGACGGACGGTATAATTGAGTGTTTCGGAACCGTCTGCCCAAGTGATCATCAACGCAAGCGTGCCTGGCGCGAAAGGTCCTGTGATTGACACGGTATTATCCGTGATTGTCACAACACCTTCGCTGACCGTAACATCTTCCGGTAGGTTGTCAAACGTCAAGGTGATACTATCGTTCACGGTAATCTCAGCGTCAACTGCCGGATCCACACTCACGAACGCCACAGGCGGCCTAACAGTTTCACCAATATAACTCGCGACAAGGACTAAGTCAAGGATATTGACTGTACCATCACCGTTGACATCTGGGTTTACGGTTTGATCTTCTGTGGGTGTCTCGCCCAAGAATCCAGCGACCAGCACCAGATCAAGGACGTTTATCATCCTGTCAGCATTAACATCAGCCGCCCTCAAGATGTCAATATCCGTCTCTTCTTCGGTGTAAGCTGCTGTTAAAACAGATAGTGCTAAACTGAGTGTTAGCAACGAACAAATCAATTTTTTCATCTGATTTTCTCCCTTAAGGGACCTTGCACTGCAGGCGGGGTTTGAAACCGCGCCTGCAAGGGGGATACATAAGTCCTGTTTGCGTGCGTGAATCCTATCTATTGTCCCTGTGCCCGGTGCCACTCTTGAACGGCTTCTGGAATGGCTTGGAGATTTTCAATCGTCGTCTGCAGTGGGATTGCACATTCGGGTCCAATGAGCGGAACGCCTGCCTCCAAGTTTTTTACCACCTCTGCTTTAACGTCTTCCGGTTCTTTAGCAAATAGTGTTTCAGGGTTATTGATGTTCCCGACAAGGGCGATGCGATCCTTCACAATGTCCATGGATTCTTGGGGCTCGTTCTTGGAGTCATAATGGAAGGCTGCCATGCCGGTTTGCGCGATGTACTCCATCCTGTCAACCGTCCGTCCGCAAATGTGGAGTATTAAAGGAATAGGGATACGCTCAACGAATTCGATGTGGAGGTCGCGGAGGTAGCGTTGGTAGTATTCACCGCTGACCAGATCACCTGTTGCGTGATCGGGAAGGGTGAGCGCATCGGCACCGGCTTCAATTTGTGCGACACCGAATTGCACAGTGGCTTCCTTCATCCGATCAAGCGCAAGTTTCGTCTTGCCCGGATCATCAAGCGACAGCAGTAGAAAAGGCTCAACACCAAAGCAATGATAGCCGAGTGACCACGGTCCCATCGTTTTTCCGATAACAGCAACCTCATCACCGTATTCTTTCTTCAGGATTTTAATCGCTTCGAGTACACATTGCGTATCTGGGTGTGTGAGGAAGTCATCAGGAATGGTGATATCATCGACATCTTCCCAGATCGGTTCACGCATTTTAACAGTCGGCCAGTTATCCTTCTGTTCCCACTGAATCCTGCATCCGAGCGCACTGGATTCTTGGATAATCGTGAACACAGGCATTATGGTATCAAAGCCGAGTTCTGTATACCCGGTAGCAGCAAGGCGCGCCATAAGTTCCGGTTCTCGATTCGCCTCAGGGAAGGGTGCCTCCGTCAAATCCATCAACTCGACAGTAGCGACAGAAGTTGGATTGCAGATTGGGGTGCGATCAGTTGGTTCGTTGCGGAGCGCGGCGAGTACACGTTCGCGACCTGTCATAGCATTTTGCCTCCTCAGTTTCCTTTACCTTTGCTGGCTCGGTGCAGCGAGTACGCCG
The DNA here is from genome assembly GCA_022394775.1 of Candidatus Poribacteria bacterium. GTDB lineage: Bacteria > Poribacteria > WGA-4E > WGA-4E > WGA-3G > WGA-3G. The sequence continues at coordinate 22,398 of JAGFCB010000034.1, read as the reverse complement.
CGGGCGGCTTCCATCTCTTCTTCACGGAAGACGACTCTGACATTCGGTGCGCGAGTCAACAGGAGTCCGACAAGGGCATCGTGAGACTGCGCACAACCAAAAGCGACAGTGTCTTTAGCATCGGTCTCAATGCTTCCCATTTCCCCCAATTTCATCAAACCCCCCGCAATCGCAGAGATTCGCCGTGCCGCGCCTCTACCTTCGCCTTCTGCACTGACTCGATAGACACCTTCTCCAGTGGAATTAACCTTAATCGTGAGTTGGGATTTCTTATCAAGTATGTTGAGGGGACGGGGTTCGGTGAAGGTGTTCGGAGCGAGTTTACAGGCTTCCAAAAAGACTCGACGACATGCCGCTTCATGTCCACTGTTACAAGGGAAGTAGAGCAAACCGTCGGTGGTTTTCAGCATCCCACCGAGTATTTGCATTGCTTGTCTGATATTTTCGATTCTCTCGGCGATACCCGAAATGCGGCTGTAGGTATGGACAGAAAAAACGGGAGACACTTTGCCGGTAGTTGCGTCAATAGTTTGCTGGCGATAGAGTCCTATAGTAATGTCGTGGAAGTGTGGGTCAATAGGTACGAGTTCAATGCGTCTGCCTATGTCAACGATGCGTCGCATAGAATTAATTTCCCTTCCAACGATTAACGGCGAGCAAGATTGCCACCGTAATGATTTTCCAAGATGTATTTATAAGCCTGTTCGGAGAGTCTTCGCAAGATATAAGAACGCCGGTTCTTCCAAGTAAAAAAAGATTGCCACCGATTTCTCGTGTTTGTCTTTGTCCTATCCTCAATCATTCCGATGAAAATATAGGGTCTCGATCTACCTTTCGGATCTGGGAAAACCAATACGCCGCCGTCACCTACAAGTCCATAGACGGTTCCGGTTTTGTTGTAAACCGCTACTGAAGCCGGGATGTAGGTTTGCTTGAAGATATAATCTCCGTTTTTGAGCTTAAAGTACCACTTCATTTTGTCCGAATGGGGCAGCTTTCCTTGCCACAATTTAAGGAAAAAGGTACTCAGATCGCGTGCGGAAGTCATGTTCTTATAGGTGCGTCCGCCGTACGGTATACGTTCCACAATCCGAGTCTGCTTAAAATAGGGATAATTGCTTTTCAGTATCCGATTCACCTTCGCCGGTCCGCCAAGCAACCGAATAAAATAGTTGGTTTCAGCATTTGAACTCCACTGAATCATTGCCCGGAGTTTACCTTTGTTAACATCGGTATGCCTTTGGCGCCCATATTTAACCTCGTGGAAATAGGCGAGCATAACAAAGTTCTTAATGAGCGAGGCTGCCATCATCTGTCGATCTTCGTTGATCGATACTAATTTTTTATCTTTTGAAATATCGTAGACGACGAAACTTGTCCGATCCGTTGTTGCCAAGACGCGCCGACTCCGCCGGCTTTTGATATAGCGCTCAAAATCAGCTTCCAAAGGTGAATCAATCGTACTTTGGTATTTGCGCGGGATATTCCGGTACGTCCCCGCTGCCGATATAAATATCGGAAACAAAAATGAGAGGCTACAACAGACTAAAAGTGTGACTAATTTCGTTGTACGTCTAAGCATTCTACTGTCCTTCTCCTTTCCTATGTATCCTGTTGTACGTGGAGTAGACCAAGGTTGCGAATCATTTCGCGTTAGTCCCCTCGTTTGTATTTACAACTGGTAATTCGTAGCACGCGGCTTCCCGATCATTCCGTACAAATAGGAAGTGACCGGCAAGTGCTGGCGTGTTCCATGTGTGCCCATCCAATGCTGCGAAACGTGCATGTTCAATATGGTTCTCGGAGTCAGGTTCTACAAGAACGATTTCACCTGATTCGGTAAGCACGAGCAGGACATCAGAAATTAATAACGTATGCCCGTGTCCATACCTGCCGCGTTTCCATTGACGTTTACCGTCAACCGGATTTACACAAGCGAAGATCCCGTCATCAAGCCCATACAGATAATTTTCGTGATAGATAATATTAGTGAATTTTGCTTTCAGATATATCGTCTCCCAAATAACTGAAACGTTGAATTCACCAGCAGGGTTACGTGAGATCTGGTAAAGCTTAGCCCCCACACCGTAACCCGTTGAGACGAGAAGCCTATCACCAGGAAGTGGCACAGGTTGTGCCACACACTCCGCTCTTATTGGGGACCAGGATTGCTTCCATAAAAGTTCGCCACTCAGCGGTTCATGCGCTGTGATGAGACCTTGGTTAAAAACCACGACCTGCTCCGTGCCTACCAAGGTTGTGAGAAGTGGCGAACTGTAACCGCTTTGTGTTCTGTAACCTCGCCAGACAATTTCGCCTGTCTCTCGGTGGTATGCGACTGCACCACCGGCACTGACAATGACGAGTTCATGAAAAACAAGTGGCGAAATACTAACGCCCCAAGGCGGTGCCTCCGCTTCGTTTTCTTCAAAGATGTGTGCCGTCCAGAGTTGCTCTCCGGTTTCAAAGTCGAGACAGTTGAGAATCCCTGTTGAACCGACAGTGTAAACCCGATCCCCTAAGATCGTTGGTGTAGCACGCGGTCCAAGCCCAGCAGGCGGAGTGTAGTAACGCGCCTTATCTTGATGGCTCCACTTTATCTCCCCAGTCCGTGATTCATAACAAACCACTTTTTCCCAATCGCCTTCCTGCTCTTGTGTGATCGCTGAATTTCCGACGACTGCAAAGCCCGACCAACCTGCACCAACAGGCCGCCGCCACACCAACTTTGGTGGATGTGTTTCCCAGTCAAGGTTCAACTTGATACCAGTAACCACACCATTCCGATTTTGTCCGAGGAACTGTGGATAATCCATAGCAGACCTCTCAGTGTTGGAGGTGCTGCTCGGATCTTGCCGAAAAGCTGAGGGTTTCTCTTGCCATCGCCATTCAAATATGGGTGTGAGGTCGCCGCTGAAGCCTTTGAATTGGAATAGATTCACGCCAAGAAAAACGCTGAAGACGACTGCCGCAAAGGCGATTAACCTAATCCGCCAACTCAAACGCGAGAAACCTAATAACCACAGAATCCCGAGAAAAGTCGTAAGGATAACAACCAAGGATGTCTGTAGAATTTTGTCCTGGCGATGCCCTGCCTCCGAGATCCAGATGACCACGGTGCCTAAAATGGCAACGACAATGATGACAAACAGGGGCCACCAGCGGACTGGTTTTTGCGAACGCGCCACTATGAAAATCCCTTTTCCCATGAAATGAAAAATTACGCTTAAACAAATCTCAGCGTCTCACGCTACTTTAAACTATAATAAGGTTTTAACAAAGGTTTGTCAAGTTAAATTTCAGGGGCATTTAGTTTTACATATCTACTTTATAGATGTGTATATTTTCTCCCGTAGGAGCGAGTGTTTTTGCTGGGGGTTTTTTGCTTGGGTATTTCTGCGGATTTCTTGTCGCTCGCGATCTTCTGAATTATATATAAATTTATCAGAGATTTCAGTGAAGATTTATAAGTCTAATGGCATCTAATAAACTGTAGAATCATTCAATACTTACACTTTGACGCTCTGCTTCACCAACGAGGCTTGTGCGACACCTAATAACTGCCGAAAACTCAGGACTTACGCATTTTTTAATGATAACGAATGTCCTACGCCCTGCAGACGGGGTTTGAAACCCCGCCTGCAGGGATGCTGCATAAGTCTTACTGATAATTAATAACTCCAAGAATAAAGTGAAACCTTGAAAAATAATAGGCGTTATGATAGAATGGTAACACAATAGAAGGAGAAAAAAATTAATTAAATTTTGCCGTATGGAGGATCGGATGCGCTTTGAAAACCGGGTCGCATTTGTAACTGGGGGCGGCGGACCGTTAGGTATCGGAAGAGCCGCATGTTTGGCGTTCGCTCGCGAGGGTGCGTCTGTCGTCGTTGCTGGCGGTCGAAGCGCGAATGCAGTTGCTGACGAAATCCGAGCCAAAGGCGGCAAAGCTATTGCTGTTCCTTTAGATGTTACCAAGCCTGATCAGGTTCAAACAGCCGTAGAAACGGCAGCGGATACATTCAAACGAATTGATATTCTATTCAATAATGCAGGTATCCTTGGTCGTCAAACGTTGTTTGAACTGACACCAGAACTATTTGATCAGGTGATAGCGGTTAATGTCAAGGGATGCCTGCTATGTGCACAGGCAGTCGCTAAGGTAATGATAGCGCAGGGGATACACGGACGCATCATTAACAATTCGTCTATTTATGCCGAAGAATCCCACGTCGGGGTACTCAGTTATTGTGTCAGCAAAGCAGCATTGAATCGGTTGACGCGAAGTCTGGCACTCGAATTGCGACCACACGGTATAACGGTAAATGCAGTCGCACCGGGCGGTGGGGCACCGACCGGTATGAATGCATCGCAGAACATCCCGGATGATGACACACTCCCGGAGTTACCGATCGCTCCCACGGACGCGCCGCTACTTGAACGTGGTGCAACAGTATGGGACTACATTGGCGCGGTATTGTTCCTGGCTTCCGACGAAGCCGCCTATATTAGCGGCGATATTATGACGATTGATGGTGGTGCTGTTTCGCGTCGATGAATTGTTAGAGGAGGTTCATCTTGTCGTTTATTGATACTTTCACACCTTTCTGTTTAGCTGTCTTTGGATGGCTTAAAGCGCATGGGTTGATAGTCGGTATTATTTCCGGTGCCAGCTTAGTGGGCAGTATTTTTCTCTGCGCACTGGTCATCGCCTACCTACCGTGCGACTATTTTCGCGCCAAAAGGCAGGTGAGTCGTATCAGACGACCGATTTTGTGGGGTGGATTGATTTTCGTGAAAAATTTGGTCGCCGTTATTCTTATTATTGTCGGAATTATCCTCATACCTTTACCCGGGCAAGGCGTTTTAACGGTATTGATTGGTATTGTCATCAGCGACATTCCGGGGAAACGCAAATTGGAGCGGCGCATCATACGTTCACCAATGGTCCTATCCGCTCTGAATCATATCCGTTCCCGTTTCAATCGTCCACTGTTGGTATTAGATGAACCAACAACGGAATAGTTCTACCCGCCGAAGGGTACAGTACAATCTGATGCCACACACCCAATCGCTGACGATGGCATCTACCGAGGCACCCATTCCTTGTGAATCTCCAATAACCGTTGAAGTTCTTCAATCGGTTCCTCAGCGTCATCGACGCGCAGATCAATGTACCGGTCATTGAAACCGCCATACCCGCGATTCTCTTGAACGACGAGTAGTGCAGCAGATTGCTGTCCACGCGTGTCGCCTCCAACCTTCTGCCCAGCGAAGAGTGCTGCCATTAATTTGTCAGCGAGTTCACCATCCGTTTCCTCATAGGCTTTACCCATCGCTTTAACAACGGTTTCACCGGCGAGGATATTGCCTTGAGCGGTATAGTGTTCACCGGAAACGGCACCTGCCCAAGCGTTACATTCATCGCCAGTGTAGTTAGCGACGTTTCCTTTCGCATCGACGATACCGACCTGCCGGGTTGCGCGTCCTGGGTCGTCGGCGATGAGACGTTGCAAGACCTGTTCTGCCGAAAGTCCACTTTTGAGGAGTTTTAAGCCTTTGGGCCCGTATGTTGTGTTTGCCCAAGATTGCGTCGCAATGGCTCCAACCCCAGCCTCCGCCCACGGTACAACCGATCCAACAGCGAAAAATTTGGATTGGACAGCAATACCAAGGGCACCCGTTTTCGGATCATATCCGACAACCGAAAACGTCGCGACAGGGGGTAGATCAGGTTTCTCTATTGGCGTATTGGGACCAGAGAGATGGAATAATAGACTGAGTGGTATCAAAAACATCTGTTGTGTTTCCGGGGTATCAGGTTAATCTTCTTCAAATCGGATTTTCAAGGAAGCGGCGTGTCCCTCAAGTCCTTCTACCTCCGCGAGTTTGACAACGGACGGTGTGACTTCCGCCAAGGCAGTCTTGGTATAAGAGACAAGGCTTGTTTTCTTGAGAAAATCGTCAATGTTTAGGGGTGAGGCGTAGCGTGGTGCGGTACCCGTTGGTAGAATTGCGTTGGGCCCGGCAATGTAATCTCCCACTGCTTCTGGAGAGTAAGCCCCGATGAAGATAGCTCCAGCATTTTCGACCTCTCCAAGCCAGTCCATAGGATTCTCTACGTGGAGTTCGAGGTGTTCCGGGGCAATTTCATTTGCGAAAGCTACAGCTTCAGCAGTATTGGGAGTGACAAAAGCAACACCATAGTTTTCAAATGCTTGGGTCAAAAGATCGTGGCGAGGTAAGGATTTACCTTGTACCTCAATAGCGGTTTTGACCTGTTCAGCGAACCCGAATGAGGTGGTAACAAGGATCGCAGCACACTCGGGACCATGTTCAGCTTGTGAGATGAGATCGGCAGCGACATAATCTGGGTCAGCTGTGTTATCAGCGATAACAAGAATTTCGCTTGGACCTGCCAATTTGTCTATGTCAACGTGTCCATAAACCTCTTTTTTTGCAAATTGTACATAGAGATTCCCGGGCCCCACAATTTTATCGACAGGTGGGATAGTGTCGGTCCCATACGCCATCGCTGCGACGGCTTGTGCCCCGCCACATTTGTAGATTTCTTGAATGCCGCATTCCGCTGCAGCAACGAGCATATAGGGATTGATATTCCGGTTGCGCATTGGGGCAGTACAGACGGCTATTTCTTTCACACCAGCGACTGTAGCCGGGAGCACGGCCATCAATAAAGAAGAGACCAAAAGCTGGCTAACAGATGGCACACAAACCCCGATGCGCTTCAAAGGACGAATCAACTGTCCGAGCACTACGCCATTTGCTTCAGTTGACATCCAGGAAGTCCGCAGCTGCTTTTGGTGAAATCGTTCAATGTTGGTTCGGGCGTGCGTAATTGCCGCAATATATTCGTCGGTGACTTCTAAATAGGCGTTCCCAATTTCTTCTCTTGATACCTTCAGCTCTTTGGCGGAGATACGGGGAGCATCTAACTTACGAGTATATCGTACAACAGCTTTATCGCCTTCGGCTTGCACATCGCTCAAAGTGCGATGGACTGTTTTCAAGATACTTTCATCTTCCAATTTACCGCGTGCTTTCAACTTTGAGAGGAAAGTATCAGCCTCCGGGGTCCGGGTCTGAACAATTTGCAACATCCTTGAATAACCTATCCTTTCTATTTTCCGAAGTGATTAATCTTTGACTCTCGTAATATTCGCACCGACATTGTTAAGTTTTTTCTCTATAGACTCATATCCACGGTCGAGATGATAGACCCGCGAAAGAACGGTTTCACCTGACGCTGCCATACCGGCTGCAACGAGTACAGCCCCAGCACGTAAATCAGATGCCATCACAGGCGCGCCACTCAGGTTCGGCACACCATTGATAATCGCTTTACCACCATCAACCGTAATATCAGCGCCCATCCGATTCAACTCCGCTGTATGGATAAATCGATCTGTATGCACATTTTCGTTGATGATACTCGTTCCTGATGCGAGACAGAGCATCCCCATGATCTGTGCCTGCATATCCGTCGGAAAACCGGGAAAAGGCGCGGTAGAGATATCAATGCCTTTTATCTCTCGTGGCGTTGTGACGCGGACACCTTTGTCATCCCAGTCCAATTCAACGCCAGCTTCAACAATCTTCTCCGAAATAGCAGGAATTTGTTGCGGCGTAATCCCTTTGACGTAAACATCGCCTCGGGTAATAGCACCAGCGACAATAAAAGTCCCCGCCTCAATATCATCTGATATAACGGTATATTCGGTGCCACGCAGCTGCTTAACACCGCGAATCGTTAGGACAGATGTACCGATCCCTTCAATATCCGCACCCATTGTATTGAGGAATCGTGCGAGGTCAGAGATATGCGGTTCGCACGCCGCACCGCGGATGACAGTTGTACCTTGGGAAAGCGTAGCCGCCATCATTATGTTTGCCGTTGCCCCGACGCTGGGTCCATATTGCCCAGTAAGATACATCTCAGTGCCAACTAAACGCTCCGCTTGCGCATAAATATATCCTTTTTCCACCGTCACTTCCGCGCCCAAATGCTCTAAACCGCGAATGTGTAAGTCAATCGGGCGTGGACCGATTGCGCAGCCGCCAGGAAACGATACCTTCGCTTTTCCAAGCTTAGCAACAAGTGGCCCCAGAACGTAGATAGACGCACGCATTTTGCGCACGAGATCATAAGGTGCCTCATATTCCAAGTGGTTTATTGGTTCGATATAGAGTGTGGAATCTTTGAGTTTTATTGTAGCACCAAGACCTTCTAATACAGCACGCAGCGTCCTGACATCTGTTAGGTTCGGGACGTTATGGAGCACACTGACACCGTCTCCAAGGATCGCAGCAGCGACCGCGATTGGAAGCACCGCGTTTTTGCATCCACTCACAGGGATGGTCCCTTCAAGTCTCGTTCCGCCTTTGATTATTAATCTTTCCATTTTCCGTCTCCTTACAAATCTTTAGCACAGGATAGATGGATTTTTATTTTACTCTATAGCATAAACGATGCCAATTGGATACCTGTTACAAACTTAGACGTTACAAGGTTTTTGGGTTTAAAAAATTGTGTCAAAATAGACACATGTTATCTGTTTTCCCAGAATTTGCTTGCGTTGCAGGACAATTTTTGGTAATATTTTGATTTCAGTTTCACAATTTTAATTACGTAGGATTTACGCAGCTCCCACTGCAGTGCGTCATAAGTCCTATTACGGAAAGGTAAAACAGATGGCAGATAAAACATATCGCGTCGGAATTATTGGATGCGGTGGCATGGGACGTTCGCATGCAAATAATTGGACGAATACGGGTCGTGCTGAAGTAGTTACAGCTTCAGACATCAGCGAAGCATCCGCCGCAAAATTCGCTGAAGAGTTTTCACTTCCAACGCATTATGCTGATTTCGGTGAAATGTGCGAAAAAGAGGATTTAGACATCGTCAGTATCACTACATGGCAGAGCGTGCGTGCCGAACCGACGATCGCCGCTGCTGAAAACGGGGTCTTAGGTGTTATTACCGAGAAACCGATGGCAGCTTCCGTCGGCGATGCACAAGACATGATGGAGGCATGTGATAAACACGACGTGAAATTAGTTGTTGGACATCAACGGCGGTTCAGTTCGCAGAACTGCGAAGCACGACGGCTTATCCAAGAAGGCGCGATCGGTCAGCCGCAAGCGATGCTCCGTCGCGATGGACACGGATTACTCAATCGTGGAACGCATGAAGTTGACGAAATGCGTTTTATCCTCGGCGATCCAGATCCGTTATGGCTCATTGGTCAGGCAGCACGGAAAACCGACCGTTGGGAACGCCGTGTGCGGACCGAAGACCTTTGCATGGCGGAAATTTGCTTCGAAGGCGGTATCCGCGGTATCTACGAAAGCGATTTACCGGAACCCGGACTCCGAGGCGATGCGGTTTATGGCGATGATGGGCAGCTGCGCCGGGGTGGCGATGGCACGATTGAACTCTTGAATAGCAAAGCCGCTGGGTGGCAGACAATCGAACCCCGCCAAAGCGAACCGAATCAATTTACAGAGATGTTGGCTTGGATCGAAGGCGATATTGATGAACACCGAAACGCCGGCAAACACGGGCTTTGCACGATAGAAATCCTGATGGCAATTTACGAATCGTTGCGCATTCAGGACGTCGTAACCTTCCCCTTAACAACGCGTCCGAACCCGCTTGACCTATTGGTTGAGGGCGGTAAGTTACCCGTGTTTGTTGAAGGACGTTACGACATCCGTGCCCCGTTCCCAGAACAGAAATAGTAGATCAATAGTTGTCGGTTGTCGGCTATCGGTGGTCAATAAAGAACGATCGCCGATAGCCGATGGCTGACAGCCATTGCTTAGCAATCTACATCTTTCCCATCACTGCCATAAACTGACAGTCGTTCTTGCGTTGTGACTTCGCCAGCACTCGCAGGTTTGTAATGAAACTGCAGCGCACGCCGCCGCTGCTCAGACTGATTGACTGGACTCCCATGATGCGTCAACCCATGCCAGAAGAGACAGCCACCCGGCTTCAGCGGCACCATTGTATCACGCGCGACTGGTACATCTGTGTCGCAAATCTGCCAATCTCGGCGTTTGAAATGGATCATCGGTCCCTCGATATGCGAACCGGGGATGATATGCAGGCATCCGTTTTCAGGGGTCGCTTCATCCAAAGCAATCCATACGCCGACAACGGTTGTGCCTTCAGGTAGGTTAAAATAAGCACAATCCTGATGCCACGGCTTTTCCGACCCGTGACGCGGCGGTTTGACGAGTGCCATATCTTGAAACAATTCAGGCGTATCTCCCATAATCTGCTCGAGCACACCGAGCAATCCTGAATGGGCTGCCATCGCGTTCAGACGTTGCTCGTAATCTACGAACCCGAAGATTTTTCTGATGGCATCACGACGTTCTTCGTCTTCTCTTTCGTCTTTCTCTTTGACAAGTTTCGGTTCAAACTGGATTGCACGGAAGTCGGGATCGTTTCCATCCATGAGGTGAACCATACCTGCCAATGCATCCTCAACTTCAGGCGCACTAAATGCATCGTTAATGACGAGATAGCCGTGCTGATGAAAATATTCGATATCTGCTTCAGTTACGGCGGGAAACCCACCAGAGATACCTTCAGCAGCCGTATCAAAGTGGTAGAGGTCTTCAGGATACGGGATTTGGATCATGTCTGTCTGTTCGGCTGTTGCTAGGCTGTTCATAAAGATGCTCCTTCTTAAATTTCTCCTTTGCTTTCACGGATCATTTTTGTCAGGAAATCGTCAACCCGATCAATAGCCGCTTGGGCGCGATCGCGTGCGGATGCGTCTTTCTCCTCTTCTGCAAGCCATTGTTTCCTTTGCGGAAGCCACTCGTTTGTCAGGTAATCAAGTTGATTCAGGAAATGCGGATCTTCGTTTACGCTCACGAAATAGTCAATGACACCGAGCAGTCCGTATTTCCGATTGATCTCCATATCGTCTAATTCATCTACCATTTGCAAGAAAAGCTGCTGATTCCTGTCCTGTCGCTCTTGCGCAAGTTCACGAGAGGATTCGGTTAGAAGTTTGTCAACGAATTCCTGTTTGGAGTTAATCCAGCGCGGCAGGTTCCGCACATAATCTTCTAAATCAAAGTTTCCGCGTTGAAGTGCGAAGTAAGCGTGGATGTGAATGTTCCGGAAAAAACCGGTATAACCGACGTTCGGATCCATAGTATCAGCGTCATAGAGAATCTGGTTTTCGATTCTGTTGTAGAGCAGTTTAAAATTCTCGTCTGTGAGGTTCGTAGGCTTCAGATGTGCGAAGACAACAGCGGTCGCAGCTTCTACAAAAGCCGGTTCAAAGTCGTACATCGCCAAGATATTCTCAGTAATAACTGCCCCGGATTCGTGATGGACCTTACCGTGGAGATTATGCTTGTTGTAAAGTTCGGTAACGACGTTCTGACCCGCAGGCGTAAGCGTCTCGTTTAACCAGAAACCATCAGGAGTGAAGACCCGTTTTCCTTCCGCGTCGGTCTTAAAATCACCGTCATATCGTTTCGTGATGTCGTGCAGGGTCCCGGCAACTTCAAGTAGTTTCACGTCGCCGCCTTCCCGTCTACCGAGTTCCATACTTGTCGCACGTACACGCATAGTGTGGTTCCAGGTATAGTGTCGCCATTGGAAGCCGACCCGGTTATGTTCCCAAAGCCCAAAGGTTTCGTTGACTAAAGTTTCCAATTCATTCAAGACTTGGCTGTAGTTCATACAAACTCCTTTTAAGTAGTTGTCAGTTATCAGTCATCGGCTATCGGCGCTCAGCATTGTAACGCTTACGTCTTTGCTGATGACTGATGGCTAATGGCTAATCCGCTGACAACTATATGGAATATTTGACGCAAATGAGTGATAACCCATGTGCAGGTGCTGACATCCCGGCTGCGGCTCGATCTTTGGCTTCTAAAATCCGGCGAAGTTGCGTGTCAGCATCCGGATATTTCATATTTTTTCCGCCGCTTGCAAGCAAAAACTTGCGATTAAAAGTTAGGACAGTACCTGTGATGGCGCGAACCATACCCCGTAGAAACGAATCCGCTTCGATTTCAAAATAGACGTACGGATCTTTTTTCCGCCAATGTATCTCATAAATTTCACAGACAGGATTTTTCCGATCACTTCCCATCTTTTGGAAAGAAGAAAAGTCGTGTTTGCCAACTAATATTTGGCAAAGGTCGTTTACCTGCTTGACCCCAATTTCTGCCGGAAAAAAGTAACTTGTCTGTCGCGAAAGTGCGCTCGGATATTCTCGATTCAAAATCGTGTACCGATACCGCCGACTTGTGGCACTGAAACGCGCATGAAACTCAGGAGACACTTCTGTTGCGGAACAGACAACGATATCCTTAGGCATCGTAGCGTTAAGCCCTTTCTGAAAAGCAGTGGGTGGCATCTCGGATGTCGTGTGGAAATTCGCTACCTGTCCCTCCGCGTGGACCCCGCTATCCGTCCTTCCGGCTCCAATGATCTGTATCGGAGTTTTTGTGAGTTTCGTTAACGCGTTTTCGAGTGTGGCTTGGACGGTCGGTAAGTTCGGCTGTATCTGCCAACCGTTGTAATTCGTGCCATCGTATTCAAGCACGAGTTTGATATTACGCATTGTGTTACCCTGTCGTTGGGCATCTGAAGCCTAATGCATAAAGCGTATCACATTCTGTGAGAAGTGTCAAATCAATTGTAAAATTGACAAATACACAACTAAGATATATAATGATTTGGATGAAGAATGATACCATGGTCTACTACATCGAAAAAGAGCAGCACGGCATCCGTTTGGATCGGTTTCTCATCAGTGCGACTGAAGACATCTCTCGGACCTATCTGCAGCGACTGATTCGTGATGGTAATGTCACTGTCAACGACAAAGTGGCGAAACAACCGAGTCATGCCCTTCGAGACGGCGACAAGGTACACTTAACGTTTCCACCGCCGCGCCCTTTGGACACCATAGCACCTGAGAACACTGTTCTTGACATTCTTCACGAAGATAAATACTTACTTGTTCTCAACAAACCCGCCGGTATGCTCGTTCATCCAGCGAACGGCGTGTATACAGGCACACTGGTTAACGCTTTACTCGCGCACTGCACAGACCTATCGGGCATTGGTGGTGTCGAAAGACCTGGAATTGTTCACAGGCTGGACAAGGATACGTCCGGCATTCTCGTTGTTGCAAAAACAGATGTTGTGCATCGAGAACTCTCCGCGCAGTTTGAGAAACACAGCATTACGCGCCAATATGTCGCTATCGTGTGTGGCACCCCGGCGAAAACCGTTGGCACGATTGATGCCCAAATCGCAAGAAGTCGCCGTGATCGGAGACGAATGACAACGGTTGAAAATCAGGGACGGCACGCTGTAACACATTATGAGGTCTTAGAGACATACCCCAAATTCGCGCGTCTCCAACTCACCTTGGAAACCGGACGACTCCATCAGATCCGTGTCCATCTGCAACATATCGGACACCCTGTAGTAGGTGACGCAATTTATGGAGGCGAACAACGCGCCATAAACGATGCCGATACTGGCGCGCTGAAACACGCCCTCGCACAACTCAAGCGTCAGGCGTTGCATGCCCGATTGCTCGGTTTTGTGCATCCAATAACAGGTGAAAATTTAACATTCTCAGCACCGATACCTAAGGATATACAACGGGTCGTAGATGCCTTGAAAGTGAATTAAATGAACTTACGCATTTCCTCAACTTGATTAAGAGCAACCCGTAAGCGAAAATGTTTATACGAAAGTATTCTGTTTTCTTTTGACATTCCATGGTAAATGGTATATAATACGGGTATGGAAGAGAGTAGAAACAACCAGCAGTCTGCATCCGAGGAGTTTATTTTACCACACCAACAATTCGATATCGTAGCAAAGGATCCGTTCTATGTTTTTCCTGAAGATATGCTGCGATTCCTAATGGACAGGCTTGACTTTGAGTTCATTGAACACGTTGATAGCAATTTAACCACCGTCGAAGTTCGCCACATAGATGTCCTGATAAAGGTGCTACTTGAGGAACAAACAGTCTTGGTACATTGCGAAATTCAAACTGATGATAGCCAGTATCCAATTCCGGAGGATATCGTGAAAGAATCTTCAGTTTATCAAATGATTATTGAACGCGGTGTTGAACGCGGCATTCAAGAAGGTAAGCAATTAGGCGCGAAAGAATTTGCCATTGAACGTATTCTTAACTTACTTAATCGTCGTTTTAATGTAAGTATAGCACCTACCTTGACTCCCTCGTTGGAAGCAATTGATAATCTGCAACATCTGAGTCAGTTGATGGATGAGGCGACGGAAGCAGAACATTTGGAGAATTTTATTCAGACGCTGCAGACGTTCCACAATGGAACGTGATCTATAAGATATTGGGAAAGTTCAGAACAGGAGATTAAGGAACTCTGTCTATGGAATACGTTAATTTTGGAAAAGCAGGGGTTAAAGTAAGTCCACTCGCGCTGGGTTTAGGGCTCAGAGGACAAGGCGACGCGAATGAAGCCCAAAGGCTTATTGAGCACGCCATTGATTCCGGTATCAACTTCATTGATTGTGCCAACATCTATGGACTTATGGACGATCGCGCCAATATTGGTCGCTCTGAGGAGGTCCTCGGCAAAGCGATTCAGGGCAAACGCGACGACGTTGTAATTACGTCAAAAGTCTTCAGTCAGATCGGTCCAGGTCCGAACGATGCCGGGTTGTCCCGCTACCATATCATGCGGGAAATTGAGCGTTCCTTGAAACGACTTAATACCGACCATATTGATATTTATCTTATCCACGCTCCGGATGAAACGACTCCGCAGGAGGAGACAGTCCGCGCTATGGACGATCTCGTCCGTTCTGGGAAAGTCCGTTATATCGGCTGTTGTAATCATCAAGCATGGCAGGCGTGTAAGGCACTCTGGATCGCTGATAGTATTAACGCCACGCCTTATATGTGCATCCAGAACATGTATAACCTCTTGAATCGGGATATGGAAACCGAGCTGTTCGGTTTGGTGCGTGAAGAAGGATTAGGCGTGATGTGTTACAGTCCGTTAGCCGTCGGTTTGCTAAGTGGCGTTTATTCTCCAGACGAACCCCCTCCCGAAGGCACTTTATGGGGAACACGGCTTCGCGAAGAATTCGCACAGCGGATGAAGGGCGCGACGGGGCAGGTGATATTAACACTTAAACGCCTCGCAGCGGAATTGGATAAAACGCCTGCACAACTCGCTGTTGCGTGGGTGCTATCGCATCCAGAAGTTAGCGTCGCAATCAGCGGAAGCGACACGATTGAACAATTAGACGACACGCTCGGCGGTGTCGGTTGGGAACTTGATGCAGCAGTGCGGGATGAATTGGACGAGGTTTCGAGTTCATTTGTCCGTCTTATCGCACCTCCAGCTTAATAGCAATCAGCCGTCAGTGATCGACAATCGGTAAGCATCGCGACCGTGAATGCTCTGCTGCGAAAAGTAGTGATTTAAAAAACAAAAAAGGCGGATCTGAAGATCCGCCTTTACACTTTCTGCCTTTAGGATTCCGACACCGTTTGGTACCGTTCCCATTTGTCGCCAGCAGCAGCGGCTTGACGCTCTAACTCCGTCCGCCACCCAACGACTTCGCCTGCCTTGATACGTTCGATGTCAAAGCCTGCATAGCGATCTTCAAGCCTATCGCCGAGTTTGTGGTTTGCTGCCCAGCGATCCCACGCTGTTTTCATCCATTCGTGTGGAAGTGCCTCACGGACGGCAGGATCAAGTTGCCATGCGAATCGTGCATCGACGACCTTCGGCTCATCCTCAGAGGGCCCCCCCCACTTCGACCAACCGATCGACAGCGTATTACGTTCACGCTCAGGCACGGTGTGTCCCGTATGGATCGTTGTGCCATTACGGATGAGGGCTTGACCCGCCTTGAGACGAATCGCAACTTGTCCGGGAAGTGGATCTTTGCCATTCCAGCTCGGCGTATAGGGCACACCCTGATCCTTCATGGACTGTGGAAGTAGCACGTCATGCTCAAGTGGCGTGCGCCATCGGCTGTGGCTCCCGACAACGAGTTCATGGCATTCATCATCTGCGAGTGCCAAAAACATACCGACACCCTTCGGTTCGGTAATTCGTTTCTCGTTTTCTTCCTGAATTTCTTTCCAGCGGATCCGCTCAACTTCTTCGGAATAGGCTTCAGTTCCGTCCCCACGGTTATCTTCTTGTGAGAAGTAACTTTCGCCAGTGCCCCACCATGTCGTGTCTCGATGCCATCCGAGTCTATTCTCTTTTTTACGCGGATTGCACCAGAGTAGAATATTTGTCATCACAAGCTCCTCAGGCGCGGCGCCACACCATGACTCGACGAACCCCGTAAAATCTGGGGACCCGTAGAATTCAGCGAAATGCGGTTCTTTAAAAGCGGGATGGAGTATGCCTCGGATTGCCCAAGGTTCATTTTCACCCGCGCGGTGAACATAGCCTTTTGAACAGTCGATAACATCGTAGCCGTTCTCCGGTGCACATGCCTGCGTGACGCGGCGCCCTGCCTCTCGGAGAATTGGAATCCACGGATTGTCAACAAAGTCGTTGATAATTACGAAACCGTGTTCCCTTAAATGCGCCAGTCTTTCCGGTGTAGATCCGGGTGCGGCGAGTTCCGGTTTGAAATCAGCAAACGCCGGCGCGCGATAGACTTCTTTCTCAGGTGATTGATCGTTATTCATCATCGTTCCTCCTTTGAAACTTCATGAACACGCATCGAAATTTGGAATTATAGTATCACATACTTTCACAAATTTTCAAGAATCACAATACTGATAACCAAAGGTCATTCAATTGTCGTTTTTTTTATCATTTTCGCGGCGGTATCGCGAGCACTGCTCGCTCCCACATGGAAG
The DNA here is from genome assembly GCA_022394775.1 of Candidatus Poribacteria bacterium. GTDB lineage: Bacteria > Poribacteria > WGA-4E > WGA-4E > WGA-3G > WGA-3G. The sequence goes on along the minus strand of JAGFCB010000034.1, from coordinate 5,491 downwards.
AGCCCTTATTATTGGAGAATTGAATGCTTCCAACTGGTAACTGATAACTGGCAACTATTTAATGCATCTCAACTGAAAGCACGTAACTCAAAATCGTCACCAAAAGCCATGTAGCAACCAGTACGACTCCAAATGGACGTTTCAGTTGGTCGCCTGATACGAAAATACCGCATCGGAAGACAATCAAGATAAACAACATCGCAGGGAACAGAAACTGGAAGAACTGCCCATCTGCCTGCAGACCCCCTTGCGTAGCGGAAGCGGAAACACCGGCAACAAAAAGCACATTGAGAATATCTGCACCGATAATGTTTCCGACGGCTAACTCACCATGTCCACGTCTCACTGCTGTTATCGCTGTTACCAGTTCCGGGAGCGATGTCCCGAACGCTACAAGTGTCGCTGAAATAATATGTTTCGGCACACCGATGCGTTCTGCCATAACACTCACGGCTGGAATTAAGATCTGCGCGGAGACAACAATAATAACGATCGCAAGGATAAGTTTAACGAGTATCCCAAGGGCATTTCCTGCCTCGGCATGCGCCTCTTCAGTGCTCTCAGTATCTGACGGCATCGAACCTGCCCATCGAATGGATTGCCAAATATACAATGCCAGAAGGATAACAAAGACGACCCCAACAAGTTGTGGCAAAACGCCACCTTGCGTAAAGACTTTCGCCGGAGATGCCCACGGAAAACAGACCGCCACAAGAAGGATGCCAGCACCTACTTGCACATTTGACAGCCGTGAAGCCAATTGGCGATTAAGGGGTAACGGCGCGATCAGAGATGCCAAACCGATGATAAGCCCAGTATCACAAATAATTGAGCCGACGGCGTTGCCGAGTGCAAGTCCCGGTTTTCCTTGCATCGCTGATAGTACAGAGACAGCTGCCTCTGGCGTCGTCGTACCGACGCTCACAATCGTCGCACCGATCACCGCTTTGCCTAAGCCCCATCGCGTTGAAAGTGCAACGGCTTCATCAACAAGCCAGTCCGCACCTTTGCCGAGTGTCGCAAGCGTCACCGCGATGATAATAAAAAGTAACAGATACCCAAAACCGTTAGCAGGTATTTTTCTAACAAAAAGTTCAATCCACCCCGCATTGGCAAGTCCGATGAGTTCTTCGAGTGCTTCTGGGTCTTGAAGCACAGCCTGAAATTCAGTATCATTGAATAATGTTTGAACCTCGGCATCTGTTTTGAGAAGTGCTATGAACGAAGCATCTACATCAGGAACTAACGTTTTTAGGACTTCTGGATCCGCATCAACGCGGCTCATATTCTCCGAGGTCAAGCGTGTGTAGGCCTCTGACGCTTTGAAAACATTCAGGGCATTTTGAATTTCTGTCCGTTGGAGTGTTGTTTTGTGCTTTTCAAATACCTTTTCGGCGGTGGAATCCGCATCTCCGAAAACAGCGTGCGGCACCAAACTATGAAAAACACAGAACGTAATAATTAGGCAACAAATAATCGTTTGTTTTTGCATTAACCCCTCCTTATTTTTAACAGCGTGCACTTTTACTTGAGAATAGATTAACAGATACATTTAGTGAAGTCAAGCAAATCCGCAATTCAGGGTCATTTAGTTTTACATATAAATCGGGGTTACAAACCCATCCCATAAGAGTGAATCGTGCCAATTGAACGCCACTGGTTTCAAACATGTCTATCGGACTACCTATCCGATGTTATCCCCAACGCTTCTTCTGAAATTGGGACGTTAAAAACGGCACGATGCACTTGCATGATTGTCTTGCGATACGCCGGTGCGGGTTGTTTATCTTCATCACCTACAACAGACAAGTTTTCCACAGTGACAGTTTTCGGGAACCAGATACCGTCAAATTGTGCGAGTTGGTGTGTATAAGTGGTAAGGTCGTGCGATTCTTCACGCGGTAATGGTCTGGGTTCGCCATCACGACCCCTTATGAACACCTGGGGAAGGGATCTACGGTGCGCTAAAATTCGGGTGGGTCGGTACGCTTTCTGCGGATCCAGCCAAATTTCAGTCGTCCGCGTTGAATCAAAATCTGTCCGTTGCAGCGTGAGAAAGGAGTGTGGCACCCCTTCAACGTTAACTTGCCGAACACTGATCGGTTTAAAGATGCGAATTAAGTTTTCAAGTTTAAATCCCCACGTTGGCCAACTCCACCAGCGCGGGTTGAACTCTGCCTCGAAAACGTCTGATGGTATTTCTTTACCCCAAGGGGGTTCCACTTTATGTGAAAATAACTGTTGCCATTCAGTATCAGGCTTCTCTCTGAAATACAGCGTTTTACCGTTCATCCGATATTGAAAGCGCATTCCGTGCCAGTCTCGGAGGGATTTACCATTTAATTCCATCTTTTTGCGCATCTTGATATCGTAAAAGTGGCGATCGCCATCGAATCGGTAGGTAATGTACCAAAACCCCTGCTCTTCATACTGGACATCTTCCTTCTCTTTTCCCGCGAAAAAACGTTCAAAGAAATTCTTCTCTTGTTGTCGGATCCGTTCATTTAGCGTAATTGAAAATTCGACCTCGCCACTCTTAAGCTTGGCGTTGTAGGCAGCCGTCCCAGTTTTGATATCTTCGAGGAGTTGTGTCGCTTCCGCGGAGAGCGGCGGTCTGAGTGTTAGGACTTGTCCTGTCCAGTACGCCAAAAATCGGTCGCGATCAATGCGTGTCGCCTGTGAAGGTTTTCGGGGCATACCAAACACACGTACCGATTCTTCGGTTGTGGATTCAACGAGAACAAAATCCTCTATAGCAGTCGTACCTGCTTCCGTGGGATTTATGTCATCGAATGAGGCTTTGAGATAGGCAATAACGGGTGTTTCAAGAGCCTGTAACGCTTCATAGGTGAGGCTACGCTCCTGCAATTCAATCCCGATTTTCCTTGCAGCGTCAACGATGACAAACTTCGCGACATAAGGTCCCTGCGCCCTTTGCCTGACAATATTTTCGACATGTTTCAGCGAGACCTCAACACCCAAGATTTTGGCGAGGTGATAGAGACTAACAGTACCAGAGGTTACTTTCTGCCCCGCTGCGAAAACCGATGAAAGTACGAGCAAACCGATGAGAAGGGAACAAGCGAATCGTTTCATAGTTTTCCTCGTGGTGGAAGTGTATGGCGGTAAACCTTAAAATCTTCCTCAGTTGTCCATCTCCATGATGCGTGAAATCATAGCATGTTCTCAGAAAAAAGTGAAGAATTGACCTGTATTTATAGTAAACGTATAATTAATTGAGCATACCCAAATAGTCTAAATGCCTAATTATGGTAGATTTTAGAATTACTTATACACTTTTAATGCGAAGTCAACCCCCTAAATCCCCCTTATCAGGGGGACTTTGAAGACTTTGAGAAGGACAGGATTATTGATAACTCTCACTGCGAGGCAAACTTATTTCTATAATTCACCATAGTTGTCAGTTTACAGTACGGTTTTTCTGCGAAAAACCTTTTAGGTAACAGTTTACAGTAAAAGAGATTTCTTCACTGGTTACTGACAACTGATAACTGACAACTGTTAATAATAAAACGTATACGTCGGTCTATCCAGAATAATACTTAAGATGTTCCAGAAACTCCCCATAACAAAATCACCCAGTGCCAAGCCAAGAAAAAGCGGTACGGTTTTCCGATAAAGACCGAGACCACCGTATTTCAAGACACTCCATTTAGCGAGCGCGCTGATAATAAACGCGGCCCAAAAGAGATGGAGGTGAAAAGATACGCCATAACCGAGTGGATGAATCGGCCACCAGAATAGCCTGCTGCGAACCGCAGACAGCAGGATTGTGACGACGAAACCGATCCCTATAGCGGCAATGTGCCCACGGTTTGCATCTCGTGGCGAAGTGAGCCAACCCTCAAGGAACCGGTACGCCCGCCCACCAAAACTATTAATCTGGCCACCTACCTTACCGGAATTAACGCCGAGTTCAAAAAACGTATCCACCAGCATGAAGATACATAATGGCATAGCAATAACCGTTAGTATAAGCATCAAACGCGACAGACCTTTCACGTCAAGGTTACCACGTTCAGCGAGCTTAAACGCTTCCAGTTGATGCGGCATCGGGTGACTCCGATTGTCTCGATTAAACCAGAAAAAGAGGGCGAACCACGTCAGGTTTCTTGCACCAATTCGACGCGTGCCGAGAATACTGACAAGACTGTGATGGGGGCCAATAAAGGTTGTTGAGTGGATAGGGAAACCGATCTGTGCACGTATACGCGTCAATGGGATCGCAATCGTTGCAAAATGCGCCACAAAGAATAGCACCGCGACCCACATCGCCATCCCACCCCGCATCGCAAACCCGATGATGAATATTCCCCCAAAAAGAATCCCCAAAAACGCCGTGCGATAACGCATCGGTTCTTCCGTATCCACAATCTGCCGTTGTACGAACGCTGCGCGAAACGCCCGCCCAATCTGTCGGCGTGTACCCCACGCGGCAACTGCACAGATACCGATGTACGCACCGATGTTCTGCTCATAGGGGTAAGGAAAGCCGGGGACGTTTTCCAGTCCGGTTAGGATAGCAACAAAATATTGCACTTTATAGAGAAAGAAAAAGAGTAGACACGATGTGAGCAGTTCAAGTGGCATCAGGAAACCGAGTCCAACAGCGAACGGATAGATAATGATTGCGTCGCCACCGCGGAGAAGAGCCGTCCAGGGTCTCTCGGTAAACAGCATGTTAAGCGGGATATATTTGTTTGGAAAAGCCGGCACCCATGCAAAAAAGATGTTAAGCCCGTTAACAAAGCTAATGATCGCTGCAATACCGAATCCCCACCACATCGCTCGGCTCCGAAGGAATCGGTTTGTGTTGTAAGCCAGCTGATACGGCAGCTCGACAATCGGATACACGAGACGTTCCTGTTCTGTCCACTGCTTACGGATGATAACGTTGATACACTGCATCACAAAGATTAGTGCGAAAGTGAACGCACACCACCAGAACGTCGGCACCATCCATTTCATCAGATAATGGACTTCAAAAAACGGTTCATCGCCAAGATAAAAGGCGCGAAGCACGCTCGGATCGCTGATCGTCAACCAATCCGGTAAGTAGCCCCAAAACAACTCGCGCCACTCGTTTTCAGGCGTACCAAAATAGAAGGCGTGAACGATAATTGAGACCAGCGGCAAGAACATATCGTAAGACATGAACAGCAGTGTGATTGACATCAGTACATAGAGACTGATCAGTTCACCGCCCGTCAGCGCATACTTCGCGGCGTATTTTTTTAGACCGGTGTTCAACACGGCGATGACCAACAGTGTGAACACAACGCTATAGAAGGGTGCCATCAACGTCGGGAAGGTGTACCGGAGTGCCTCACACGCAATATGCCATTTATAGATAAACGGCAAGAGCAGTAACGATATGAGGATCGTGCGCAAGGTGATTTTTTCGTGCGTCGGCATAAGGAAACATCGTGAGGGTTAGCGGGTGGTTAAACAGTTGATAAAGTTTCGGAGT
>JAGFCB010000233.1 GCA_022394775.1 Candidatus Poribacteria bacterium | reverse complement strand
ACGCGATGTGTGACTTCAAAATTGTACGAGGCCGTCAAAATCAAGGGGGTCTCGATAATTGATGATATTGAGAAAGACACACATGGTATGGGTTAAGATTTTGGTATGCCACAAGTTTAATAGATGCCATGCATCTCGCACTTTCATGCGGGCAATATGTAAGCGTTCTGTCAATTGAGCATAAACGGTTTCGACTAATCGTCTTGTGGCTTTCTTCTTTTTGGGCAAAATGAAGGGGGCGCGTTGCGGGTTTTCTTTCATATTGGACTTTAAGGGTGTCTGTATGCGTATGCGGTAGGTATCAAAACACCTTTTTTGCCAATTCAAATCGATAAATGCCGCATCGGCCAAGACGGTTGTCTCTCCCATTGTGCCATTGATGAGTGCCTCTCGGCAGTTCTTGTCGTGCCCATACGCTTTCAGGATCGGCGCGTGGACAATAAGGCCATAATCCGTGATCCTCATGCCACCCTTGAAGCCAAAATACGCTTCGCTTTTGGCAGCACAAAAGCCTTTAGAAGGGGGTGGGAACTCAAAGACTGGCTCCGTTCTAAAAATCTTGCGTCTGTATCGCCTTGCCAGTTTACAGATTGGTAAGGGCAAGGTATCTATGATCTGATACTGTGCCTGATGCCCTTCAAGATAGGCAACAATCCGCTGTTGCATCCACATCTTGACAGACCACAAATTGGCACATTGACGCACAAAGGCGGGGCGATCTTTCAACGTGGGAAACCAGTCTATGAAGTGTTCTTTCATCTGCTCATAAAGTTTTTTCTGGCTTGAATACCCCAAAAAGTGACCCACGATTTCTATTGTGAGGCATTCGGCATCACTTAAACTGGGGTCAAAGCCTGCCCGACGGGGCTTGCCATGCACCTTACAGAAAGCCGGATAGAGTTCGTCTTCAATAAAACAGTAGATTGCAATGACAAAAAGGTCTAAATTATACATCGGAGGTTCCTTTCGTTGGATGGCTTCTTGTTTATTGGACAATTCAAGATAGCCGAGGAACCTCTTTTGCGCTATTTAAAGTCACACATCACGTAACTAATGAAGTCTCGGATAGATGCTATATTGGGAAAATAGCGTTTCAGCGATGCGAACGTAAAGAACGGATTGCGTGCAATAGCAGATTGAACAATGTTGCGCCCAATGTCTTTAACCTTGACGTCTCGACGATTTTCGTCTCTTACCACTGCGCCCTGATGTTCGCTTGCCAAAACCGTTTGTACGCCGCCATGACCTGTGGCGATGGTATGAACGTAGTTTTGCATCGTCACACCTAAATCTTCAAAAGATTGTACCCTCTGATAATTTTTGGGAAGACGGTCATTGAGCCAGACCACACCGTATTTGTAGAAATCGGTTTGCTTGAACGGATCTTTGAGCTTCAGCTTGCGGGTCACTTCGCGCTCGTCCATCATCCCTTGCTCAATCAACGCGGTACGAAGTTCGGAGATATATCGGGAATCATGGATACTGTGATAATGCAACTCCTCCAACACACGCAGTTCATTTTCAAGGTCATCATCGAATTTACGACAAAAACGCTCAGTGTTCTCGGATAAAACAAAAGGAAAATAACGCGCTCCACGACCAATGAGTTGCGCCTCGGAAATGGTTGTTCTCCCAATTCTATTCTTTCCAGAGTCACGCGCTTCGTAACAACGAACAATGTCGAACAGATTCAGCACATCCCAACCCTCATTGAGTTTTTGTACAGCAAAAATAGCGCGGATGAGATTATCCCGGTCTTCGAGCGTGTTGACCAGGATTTGGTAGTTCTCCTTCTCTTTTTCCGCGTTCACTGAGACACAGTAATCTTCCTGAAATGCCCGTTTCAGGCGTTCTGCCAACTGCGCGTCACTGATATTATGATCATCAAAGAATTGAAACGCCCGCAAAACAAGGGGAATATCCGATCTGCGAATGCGAGCAACCTGTCCTGCCGTAAGGCCATCAACGAGTGTGTGAAAGTTGGCCTTGTTCTCTTGCGATTGTGCAATCGTACGCTGTGCTTTGAACAAAATCACGGGTTTGAGATTAATTTGATATTTCGCAGCCACTTCCTGTTTGTACTGGCTCAAAATTAGAGCTTGCAGGATCCGTTCATTCAGGTCGAAGTCGGATTGCACAATAACCACATCTTTTGAAAAACGGTCGTTACGAAATTGAAGCAAGTCATAGCGGTATAATACCTTGTTGTGGTATTTTTCCACCATAGCAGGCGTCTCGTAATCGTGCGTGGCCGTGAATTCCAAGAGGAGATTATCTTCATTCTGAGTGAAGATGTGCTCGACGGTATTTTCCCAACTCTCGAACATCTCCTGCTGAGATCTGGTCGTAACGTTCATGTGATGGGCTTCATCGGCAATCAACACAATCCTATGCTTGCGGAAGTCTTCAAAAGTGATGGCATTTTCTTTTTCAGTGGTCAGATCGGAGTGTAGTTTTTGGATGGTGGTGAAACAGATATTGATATCGTTGGGATTAACCGACTCAAAGTTTTCTACTGGCGTGATCCGCACGGAGCGGTTGGCGATGTGAATGTCCCTATTGAACAGGTATTTGATACTGACGGGATTAAGGAAATTGTCCCGCGTCTTTTCGATGATATTGGTGGAATTGACGAAAAAGAGAAAGTTTCTATAGCCCTTTTCATAGAGGTAGAGAATCAGCCCCGCCATGATGAGGGTCTTGCCACTACCTGTCGCCATGTTGAATAGAAAATGCAGTGGCCAGTCCTTGCCGGGAAATTCCTTATCAAGACAGTGGAAGAAACGGGCAAAAGCCTCTTCTTGATAAGGGCGAAGTTCAAATTTGGGATTCAGATTGTCTTTGAGGTAGGAAGGGATTTCAGTGGTGAGAAATCCCATTTGGGAAACAGCATCAAGCTGCTCATATAGAAAATTACCAGCCATCATATCTAATCTCTGTACACTTCGCGACGATGCCGGACCCGATAGACTTCAATCTCCCGCTTTTTTCGGTCAACAACATAGACGACGCGATAATCGCCCACGCGCAGTCTGAACTGGCCTTGCTTCGGTCCAGTGAGTGCCGTCAGTTTGGTAGCCTCAAAGTTCTCGGCTAACCACCGCAGTTTTCCAATTACACGCCGTGCTGTTGCCCTATCCAAACGTCGTACATCAGATTGAGCACGATCCGAAAATACCACATCATACATCACCAATTAAGCCCCAATTCTTCGGCGACTTTCTCGGCAGGGGTAGTCTTTCCACCGGCTTTCACATCGGCGATGGTATGCTGGAGGTCTGCGACAAATTCGTCGCGCAATTCCAACCCCTCGTCGGGATCCTGTTCGTAGAACTCCTCGTTTAATTCCTTGTCTTCCGCGCTTATGCCAAATTCCTCGTCGTCTATCTCCGAAAGATTCACATACAACTGATTCTTGTCCAGCAGTTCCACCAGCAACTTCTTCTGTTTGCTCAACCCGTTTTCGCCTTCGCCGATGGCGATAAAATCGTTGACTGCATCTTCCGGGATTTCAGGATTCACATACCAGTTCAAAAACGAGTTTTCGGCAATATCTCGCCAGAGTGCTACAAGCTCTTTTGAAGATTTCGCAGCCTGAATTTTATCCATATAGGCTTCGTTGTATTGCATCAATTCACAATAGACAAAGTCGCCACCGCCCTTCCATGCGACGGATTTAGATATACCGCCAGTGTCATATTCAATTTCTTCGAGTAGAGTTTCTTCTTTTTGAATTTTTTTTCCTATGACTTTCTTCATCCGTTCCACAGTAATGGTTTCCACGTAATCCATCTGTTCAATGCCGATATACTGACGCCCTGTTTTATGAGCGACAGCGCAAGTTGTTCCACTTCCTAAGTGGAAATCTAAAACAATATCTCCTTCTTCAGTTGTGTATCCAATAATGCGTTGAAGGAGTAATTCAGGTTTTGGATAAGCAAACACTTTGCCCCCGAATAATTCTACAATTTCATCCGTGCCTTTCTTGTTGACCGAGCTTTTCAGCAATTCATCCATCGCTTGATTGAGAAAATCCGATGATACATAAGCCTTATCGAAATCGTCTCCTTTTTTTGCAATTTCTTCCGACTTAAAAACTCGCATAGCAGGGCGTTTTAGATTGAGAAAATCATAGTCGCCAGGAAAAACTATTTTCTTTCTTTTCAGATATTCATCTACTGAATCTTTAGTAATTGCCCAACTACGATTGGGATTCACAGGGAATTCTTCCCCATTTCTCGGATTGACCAATGTGAAATTTGAATTGGGACGTTCTTGAATTGTAGTCTGCTTTGTAAGATCGCTCGTTCTCCATTCATCGTCTGGAAAATCGGGTGTTTTATAATACTTTCTTACAATGGTGCGCCCGAAAAGCTCATCTTTCTTCGATGCGCCTTTTGTGTACATCAGCATCCAGTCAAAATCTTGTGATAGCTTGTAAGGCACATCGCTTTTTCCACTCCGTGTCTTTCTGGGAACAGTTGCGATAAAATTGTCTCTGCCAAATATATCGTCAGCAATGAGTTTCAAATAGTGCATCTCCTGGTCGCCAATGTGAATGAAGATAACCCCTTCATTCTTCAACAACTCTCTCGCCACTTCCAGCCGATTCCTCATAAACGTCAGCCAGCTTGAATGTTTGAAACTGTCGTTATATCCAAAGCCATCACCATTGATGTTATAGGGCGGATCAATATAAATCAGCTTCACCTTGCCATAGAACTGCTGTTTGAGTGTGTGCAATGCCACCAAGTTATTGCCCTTTATAATCAGGTTTTCACGGATCGTGCCACTTTCATCCCGTTTGAACCCCATCACGTCCTCTTCGCCATCTACCGTATAGCGTTTCCATTGGGTCAATACTTTGGGATCAAATAGCCGGTCAATTTCATTCTGTGCCAGAATTTCATTGAAGAAAATTTCCTTGCGCTTTTCCTCATCATTTGTCTGTCCACCTTCCAATACGCAATCCTTATAAGGCCATACCAGGGATACCTCGCCTCGCTCCTGTAGAAATTTATCGTCAATATTCAAACCAATCCTGTTGCGGAATCGGGTGTATGAGTCGGCGAGAAAGTTCTTATCGGAAACGTATTCGATGAAGGTGTTGATATTGAAAATCCAGTGGCCTTCGATTTCGTCAAAGAATTTTGCCTTGACCTCCGCATCACCGAGCAGCAGTCTTACAAGGTCATGGTCAATTTTCCAGGCTCGATCTGTCACTGCCGCCTTGACCAACTCGCCATCTTCATCGATGAAACGGGCGTCGGTTTTGAGCAATTCGATCAATTTTTCGTTAAAGTTTTTTGACATGTTGTGGTCCTTTAACGTTTATTTTTTTGGTGTTATCGGCTATTTGTAGGTTTGAAACTAAATCATTACCACTGGATTACTGGCGTTGTGCTTGCGC